>CANRIR010000033.1 GCA_947630735.1 uncultured Marvinbryantia sp. | reverse complement strand
CGGATGAACGTCCCGGCGTCGCGCAGGTATTTGGCGACCGTGTGCGGGCTCTTTTCATTGCACCGCAGGTGCCTGCCAAAGGCTTCCAGCATATCCAGTGTTAAGACCATGGTACTCATTGATCATTTCTCCTCCTCGATTATAAAGTTTTCTTGACTCTCCCTCTTTTATGCAAATAAGCTCACCTGCTGCCGGCTTGGTAGATCAGGTGAGCTTATACGTGTTTTTCATTTTATCACTGTGCAGTTGGCTAGTCAAGAATGCCCACGCGGAAGAAACAGAGCTTTGCGTCGCCGCTGACGCGCAGGAGAAGTTCTGCGTTTTCCCTAGCCTCCCCCACATCCTGCAGATCCACGCGCACGTCTGTGTAGACGGGCTCCCACTGGGTCTTCAGCCAAGCCCGCTCTCTGCGCGAGCGCTCGTCCATCCCGAAGCCGGGACGGCTTTCATAGGTGCGGGTCTCGCCCTCCCAGCACCCCACGGTGCGGCCGTCCAGCAGGACTTCAATCCGGCAGCCCGTATCGCTCAGCAGATGCAAAAAGAGTGCGTTTTCTTTTCCGCTCAGCGCGCAGTCGCGGTACACAAGCTCCATCGCGCGTGCGCTGTCTTTCGGCGCGGCGGCCGTAAATCCGAAATGCCCTGTCGTGAGGATCATGTTTTCATAGTCGTCGAAGTGATCCGCCGGATGCCTCTCCCGCAGGTTCCGGCTCCCCGTTTTGCGGCCCGGCACCTGCACGGACGCCTCGGCCAAAAGATCGCGGCTTGAGCGTCCCGCGAAGATGCGGTATGTGCCCTCCTCCACCATCAGCATGCGGCTTATGGTGTCATAAAACCGAAATTCCTCCGTGGGGATCATAAACTCGGCCCTTCGCTCCTCCCCGGGCCGGATGTCCCGCAGGCGCTCGAAGGCGAGCAGCTGGACCAGCGGTTTTTTCACGCGCGACGCGGGGGCCTGGCCGTAGATCTGCACCACCTCGTCGCTCGCGGTGCCGCCCAGGTTCTTCACGCTCACAGACACGCTGATCCGGCCCGGATCCGCAAGGCACACCTGCAGATCCGTGTAGGAGAACGCCGTGTAGGTGAGGCCGTACCCGAAGGGGTACAGCACATCCCCCGCGAAGTACCGGTAGGTGCGCCCTCCCTTGATGATGTCGTAGTCGTCGATGTCCGGCAGCTGGTCGTCCGAGCGGTACCAGGTAAAATTCAGCCTACCCGCCGGGGCGTTCTCCCCAAACAGGGTCTGCGCCATGGCAGTCCCCATGTCCTGGCTCCCCGTGGCGTTCCAGACGATGGCCGGGATGTGTTCCTGCGCCCAGTTGATGGCGTAGGGATAGTTGGAAAAGAGCGCCAGCACCGTGTTGGGGTTCGCCGCGCAGACCTGCCGCATCAGCTCCTCCTGCGCGGGCGGAAGCTGAATGCTCTTTCGGTCCACCTCTTCCTTTGCGCTGACCATGGGGCTGCAGCCCAGGGCCAGGATCACGGTCTTTGCCGTCTTGGCCAGGCGAACGGCCCGCTCCAGGCCGGACTCGACGATCTCCATGGAGAGCAGAAGCTCTCCGTCCTCCGAAAGAGCTGCACCCTTTGAAAGGGCGGCGTCCCCCGAAAGAGCAGCGTTCTCTGAAGGGGCGGCATCTTTTGAAAGAGCGGCGTCCTCCAGGCTGCCCGCGCCTCTCGGGCCGGAGATTACCTGCCCGGCTTCGTTTACCCGAAGGGGCATGTCGAAGCGCGTGGTCAGGGCGATCCTGCCGTCCGCCTTCTCATAGATGTGAAAGATCTCTGTCACGAACCAGTCGAAGGGCTCGTCCCTGTCCGCCCGGACCGGCAGGGCGTTAAGGTCCGCGCCGCGCTCCTTCGGCAGCACGGGGCTTAGATATTTCCCTGTGCGCTCCGAGTAGAAGGTGTATTTCCCCTCGTCCCAGTCCTGCTTCACAAACACCTCCGGTCTGTCGGCCAGGATGAGCGCGCCGTCGTCCGCCAGCGCGAGCGCTTTGCCGCCGCACTGGAAGATTACCCGGTCGTCCCCGTCCGCCGTCTGCGGGCTCCTGCCCGTGACCTCCTCCACGCCCTGCTTCAGGGTGGAGCGATAGGGCGGCTCCCCGCCGTACCAGTCGTGGTACCAGGCGTCCGCATAGGGCCCGATGAGCGCAGCGTCCTCCTGTTTGTTCAACGGCAGCGCGGCGTTCTCGTTTTTCAGAAGAACTGCCGCCTCCCGGGCGACCCTGCGGCTGATCTCGCGGTGGCGGGCGCAGCACAGCTCCTCCTCCGTCACCCGGTCGTAGGGATTGCAGGGCTCCCCGTCGTAAATTCCAAGGCGCAGCTTTGTCCGGAACAGATTGCGCAGCGCCCTGTCGATCTCCGCCTCGGTGATAAGGCCCAGCTCCCAGGCTTCCCTGGCTGCCTCGCGCACGATCGCGGGATCGTCCGACATGGCGTCCACGCCGACTTTTACCGCCTGGGCGAACGCCTCCGCATGCGTCCCGCAATAGTGGTGAACCTCCGACACCATTTCCATTGCCCCGCCGTCGCAGACCGCGTGGGAAAGGCCGTACCGGTCTTTCAGCAGATGCTGTATCTCCGGATTCAGCATGCCCGGCACCCCGTTGATCTTGTTGTACGCGGCCATGACCGCCTCCGCGCCGCCCTCCTCAATGCAGCGCCGGAACGGCTCCAGATACAGCTCCATGCGGTTTCTGGGGTCTATGCTCGCCGATTTGTAGCCGCGCCCCTCCTCCGTGTTGTTTGCGTAGAAGTGTTTGAGCGTGCACGCGGCCCGCAGGCAGTCGGGATGGTCCCCCTGCACCCCGCGGATGTAGGCGGAGGCCATCCGGCCGGCGAGCAGCGGGTCCTCCCCGTAGCCTTCCTCGGTGCGCCCCCATCTGGGGTCGCGCTCCAGATCCACCGTGGGTGCCCAGCGGCTCAATCCCCGATCCGGATGGCGGTGGTAGAGCACGCGCGCCTCTGTTCCGGTCACTTCGCCCGCCTGGCGGATCAGCTCTCTGTCCCAGGTGGCGCTCATACCGACGGGCTGTACAAAAGAAGTGGTGGGCTCCGCCGCGCCCAGATCATTCTGGTCGTTGCGCGCCTCCACGCCGTGAGCCGCCTCCCCGCCCACCGCAAACCCCTGGATCCCCAGGCGCTCGATGGACGGCGCCCTGGTGGCCATGCACATCAGTTTCTCCTCCATCGTCATCTCGCCCAGCAGCCAGTCGAGCCGCTCTTCTGTGGAGAGGGAAACATCAAAAAATGGATTGTTCATATGCTGTCCTCCTGAAGACTTTCCTATATTCGGAACCACGATATGTTTGAAAAAAGAGGGCTGACCGAAATCAGCCCTCTTGCAGCTTTCTGGTTATCTGCGGACGCCGCCGCTTTTTACACGGTATGCGCCTTTCGCAGACGGATGTGAATTAGTGAATGTACTGGCTTACAAACGCAGTCATCTCTTCGTTTGCTTCCTGCATGCCGTTCGCGTTCAGCGCGTCCACCATCTCGGTCCAGTTAGCCTCGAAGTCGTCCACGGAACCGGTTACGCACTTCACAAGGCCCGGCCATGCGATCTCGTCCAGAATGGAGATCTTGTCAGACAGCTCCTGCGGCGGCTGCAGAGCCCATACCGGCGGGAATGCCGGGGTCTCGAACTCATCCGGCTGCGGGAAGATGTCGATCAGCATATCAACGCCCCATGCCTCGCATGCTGCCTTCTGCTCTTCGTTGTAAGCCGCAATGATGGTCTCCCGTGTGTTCGGTGTGTACGGTGTGCCGTTCTCATCGGTAGCGCCGTCGCCGTAGTTCGGGAAACCGTTGAAGTTGCGGATACCGGTCTTCTTGGAGTAATCCGGATCGGTCTGGGATGCTGTGATCTCATCCTCTGTGCGGTAACGGTTGCCGTTCTCGTCGATCTCGTAGTTTACACCCTCAACGCCCCAGTTGAACAGGATCTGTCCCTCGTCGGAGCAAAGGTAGTCCAGGAACTGGACCGCACGGACGGGATCTTCGCAGCTCTTGGTAATAGCCATACCCCAGCCAACCTGCAGGCCCTGATACTGAAGGGTCGGAGCTTTGTCTTCCGCGTGAAGGGTAACAGGAAGCGGCGCATAGGTCTTGTCTGTCTTGCCGTCGCTGATCAGAACCGCTTCAGCCGCAGCGTAGTCCCAGTTTGCGTCTGTGATAGCTACCACACGTCCGCTGGAAAGTTTTGCAACATAATCATCATGTGTCTGGGTAGCGAAATCCGGATCCAGGATGCCTTCGTTGTACATTCTGCACAGCCACTGGAAGTATTCCTTCTCGTCGTCGCTTGCATGCTTGTAGTAGAAGTTGTTGTCGTCGTCATAGATCCACTGGCCGTTGTCCGGCTTTGCGTCTGCGATGAAGCCGGCCGGGTTGCCCAGAGTGATCATCCAGTGCCAGTCAGATGCGCTGATGCTGATGCCGATCGTATCCAGGCCGTCGTCCGTCTGCGGATGCGCTTCCAGATACTTCTTGATCAGGGCTTCGTACTCTTCGATGGTCTTCGGGTACTCATAGTTGTTCTCTTTCAGAGCCGCCCACTGGATCTGGCAGGTGCCGCCGGTCTGCAGTGTGGTAGCGCGTGTGTCGGCGTAGGAAAGCTGGTAGATGCCAGGATCGTCTGCGCTCCATTTCAGTTTCTCAAACTCGTCGCCGTACATCTTCTTGATGTTCGGGCCGTACTCCTCGATCAGATCGGTCATGTCGATCAGTGCGCCCGCCTCATACAGGTCGGTCGCGGAACCTTTCGCGAATATCAGGTCCGGATAATTGTCCTCTGCGATCATCAGGGCAATATCCTCGGCCTGCGTGCCGTCTGACGTGCCCACCGGGTAGGTTACGTCCAGGGTAACGCCCGTGGCAGCCGTGATGGCTTCCGATACCGGGTTGTCCCAGGCATTGTTGGTGCCGTCGGCATCGTAGTAGGTAAACGTGATCGGCTCAAGGTCGGCCGCGCTGACGGATACGCCGGCAGGGATCATGCTGCCAACCATAGCCGCCGTAAGTAACAGTGCCATTACTTTTCTTGTTTTCATGTAATATTCCTCCTTTATTCTTTTATATAAGTTCAATCCTGAAGCACTCAGGAACTTATATCACATCAATCCTTCACCGAGCCGACCGTCATGCCGCCGATAAAGTATTTCTGCAGGAACGGGTAGACCACCACGATGGGGACCGTCGCCACGATAGTGACCGCCATGCGCACCGACATGGGCGTGACCGCCGCCGTGCGGTTGGACGCGCTGTGCGGGTCGATCTGCACCGTCGCCTGCGACATGATCTCATACAGCTTGTACTGCAGAGTGGGCAGCTTCTTCGCGTACAGATAGGTGTCCATGAAAGAGTTCCACTGGCCCACCGCGTAGAACAGGGCCACCGTCGCGATCACCGGTTTGCACAGGGGCACGATGATGCGGTACCAGATCTGAAAATCGTTGGCTCCGTCCAGCACGGCCGCCTCCTGCAGGGCGTAGGGCAGGCCGTCTATATAGGACCGCACCAGGATCATGTTGTACACCCAGATGAGCCCCGGCAGGATGTATACCATAAAGTTGTTGCCCAGGTGCAGGGTGCGCATGATCAGCAGGTATTCCGGGATCAGGCCGCCGCTCACATACATGGTTATCACGAACAGCAGCGTGAAGAACTTACGGAACACGAAGTCGCGCCGGCTTAACGTGTAGGCCAGCATGGCCGTGCAGATAACGCCCAGCATGGTGCCCACGATGGTCTTCGCCACCGACAGGAAGAACGGCATCGCGATACCGCCCTCCTTGAACACGTACCGGTAGTTGCTCAAGGTAAACACGCGCGGGATCAAAAAGTTGATGTTGCGCACCGTGTCCGTCGCGTCGTTGAAGGAGATTGCCAGCACGTTCAAAAACGGATACACGGTAATGATCATCAGAATGATAAAAAATACCAGAAGAAAATAGTCAAACCAGGTTTTCTTTTTCTTAACCGCCATAAATTCGCCCTCCTAATCTTTCAACGCTATATCAGCCTGTCTTCGCCGATCAGGCCGGCGACTTTATTTGCGATCAGAAGCAGGGTAATGCCGATGACGGACTGGAACACGCCGATGGCGGTACCAAGGCCGTAATCGCTGCTGCCGATGCCGCGCACGTACGAGAACCAGGAAAGAACCATGGTGTGATCCTGTACCAGCGGGTTGCTCAGAAGCATCTGGCGCTCCATGCCTACCCCGAGGATGCCGCCGATGCTCATGATCAGCATGACCACAATGGTGGGGCGGATGCCGGGCAGCGTGATGTGCCACATCTTCTGGAACCGGTTGGCGCCGTCCATCTCCGCCGCCTCATAGAGGCCGGTGTCGATGCCCGCCATGGCGGACAGGTAGATGATGGCGTTCCAGCCCACTTCCTTCCAGCAGTTGATGATGACGATGACCACCCAGATAAGGGGCGAGTTGGTGCTCATGAGGTGGAGCCTCGTGCCGAGCAGCGTGTCCACCACGCCTCCGTCGTTGAAAATATTTTTCGCGATGCTGGCGATAATAACCCACGACACAAAGTGCGGCAGGTAGGAGATCGTCTGCGACAGCTTTTTCGTGCGGCGGAACGTCATCTCATTGAGCAGCACGGCAAAGCCGATGGCGGACACCGTACCCACCGCGATATCCAGAAAACTGGTGCCCAGGGTGTTGATCATGGTCTGCACGAACAGACGGTCCGAAAACGCCTTGGTGAAATTCTTGAATCCCGCAAAGGTGCGCTCCCAGATGGGAAGCGCGAACGTGGCGGGCTTTACCTCCTGGAACGCCATCGTCCAGCCCCACAGGGGTATGTACTTAAAGATGATGATCCACACCACGAACGGCAGGGACATCAGCAGCAGATAGCGCTGCTTCCACAGTGTCTGCACCGTGATCTTCTTTTTCTTTACGGTCACAGCTCCCTCTTTTTTCTTCATGAACCCACGCGTACCTCCTCTTCTATGCAGATTTCATTAATTTGTATATTTATGATTATATACCACATGATTTCTGATGTCAAATTGTATTTTTTGAACAGTTTTTTGGCCGCCTGCGTCCGTTTGTTTGGCAATTTTAAATATTGCCTCTATCTTTTTTTGGGGTCATATTGTATAATAAATGAGACATTCCGTTTGTCCCGGACAGGGCCCTGCGGCGCATTTTACGGACGCCCGGCGGGTTTTGCCCGGCATTACGCCAAAAGGAGGACAATACTGTGCAAGAAGAATTACAGCGCATCCAACATATCATAGAGGCCGGCCCCTACCGCGCCGACTGGGACTCCCTTACGCAGATGCAGGTCCCGTTCTGGTTTTCCCAGGCGAAATTCGGCATCTTCCTGCACTGGGGGCTTTACAGCGTCCCCGCGCACAACAACGAGTGGTACTCCCGCAATATGTACCGCCGGGAGGCCGAGGAGTGGGACTACCACCGCAAAACCTTCGGCCCCCACGACCGGTTCGGCTACAAAGATTTTATTCCCCTGTTCCGCGCAGAGCGCTTCGACCCCGACGAGTGGGCGGACATTTTTGCGCGCGCGGGCGCGAAATATGTGTTCCCGGTGGCGGAGCACCACGACGGCTTTCAGATGTACAGAAGCAGCCTGTCCAGGTACAACGCCTGGGACATGGGCCCGAAGCGCGATATCTTAGGAGAGCTGAAGACGGCCGTCCAAAAGCGGGGACTGCATTTTTGCGCCTCGTCCCACCGGGCGGAACACTGGTTTTTCATGTCTCACGGGAAAGAATTTGAAAGTGATATCAAAGAACCTTTGAAGAGAGGGGATTTTTACTGGCCCGCCATGCCGGAGCCCGATTTTCAGGACCTTACGTCCGAGCCCTACCCCAGCGAGGAGTATCTGAACGACTGGCTCCTGCGCTGCTGTGAGCTGGCGGACCGCTACCAGCCGGAGCTGATCTATTTTGACTGGTGGGTGCAGCACGACGCCTTCAAACCCTACCTGAAAAAATTCGCCGCCTACTATTACAACCGCGGCGTCTCCTGGAACCGGCCCGCCGCCATCTGCTACAAGCACGACGCCATGATGTTCGGCAGCGGCATCCCGGAGGTGGAGCGCGGCACTTTTGCGGACGCCAAGCCTTATCTGTGGCAGACCGACACGGCCATCGCCCGCAATTCCTGGTGCTACACCGATTCTCTGGAATATAAGACGGCCGGGGAGATCATCCGCCAGCTGATCGACATTGTGAGCAAAAACGGCAGCCTGCTGCTGAACGTAGGCCCCAGGGCCGACGGCGTCATCCCGGAGCGCGACCGGGAGATCCTGCGCCGGATCGGCGACTGGCTGGCCGTCAACGGGGAGGGCATCTACGGGGCGAAGACCTGGCGCAGATCCGCCGAAGGCCCCACCGCCCCGCGCGAGGGACAGTTTACCGACAGCACCGAGATCCGCTACACGGAGCACGATTTCCGCTTTACCGTGCAGGGCGGCTGCCTCTACGCGTTCGCCATGCAGTACCCGAAGGACGGGCACAGCGTCATCCGCTCCCTGGCCCCCAGCAGCGACGCCAACATCCCGGAGTTCCACGGCATCATCGACTCGGTGGAGATCCCGGGGCAAAAAGAAAGCCCGCTCTGGCACAGGGACCAGGAGGGGCTTCATATCCAGAGTAAATTAGCGGACGACGGCCTGCCGGTCATGTATCGCATCCGCATCCGCTAATCCATCTCTACATTTCGAAAAAGTACTCCATCATCTTGTGGCCTTCGCCGATGTAGTTTCCGCTCTGCCTGGCCTCACGCTCATTGTATTTCCAGTCTTTTTTGAGCGCTTTGGTGCTGTCGTACAGCAGATACGGCACGGGGTCGGAGGTGTGGGTGCGCACGCGGATGGGGGTGGGATGATCCGGCAGCACCAGCAGGCGGTAATCCTCCCCCGACGCATCCATCTGTTCCACCACTCTGCGGATCACGCGCTGATCCAGATATTCGATGGACTGCACCTTGCGCTCCACGCTTCCCTGATGGCCCATCTCGTCGGGCGCTTCCACATGGATGTAGGCAAAATCACAGCCCTCTTTTAACACCGCGTCCACCGCGGCCTGGGCCTTTCCCTCATAGTTGGTGTGCAGGCCGCCGTTGGCCCCCTCCACCGCGATATTGCGGATGCCGGCTCCCACCGCGATCCCCTTCAGGAGGTCCACCGCGGAGATCATCACGCCCTTTTTGTGGAACCGCTCCTCAAAAGATGTGAGGGCCGGTTTGGTCCCCGCACCCCAGAACCAGCAGCTGTTGGCGGGATTCAGCCCTTTTTTCCGGCGCTCCGCGTTGATGGGATGATCCGCCAGGATCTCATAGCTCTTCTTCTGCATCGCGCGCAGGGTCTCGTCGTGCGGAAGATAATTCTCGATGCACTGGGTGAGGATGTCGTGCGGCTGGGACAGCGGAATCACTTTCCCGTTCTCCCAGATCAGGCAGTGGCGGTAGCTGGTGCCCACGTAGAACCGGTAGCCGTCCTTCTCCAGCTCTTTTCGAACCGCGTCCAGAAGCACCGCCGCGTCCTCGGTGGAAATCTCCCCGGAGCTGTGGTCGATCATCGTCTTTTTCTCGTAGGGCTCCTCCTCGGAGAGCGTGACCAGATTGCAGCGCAGGGCCACGTCCGTGTCCTTCATGGGCACGCCGATGCTCAGGGCCTCCAAAGGCGAGCGCCCGGAATAATAAATTTTCGGATCGTACCCCATTACCGAGAGGTTGGCCGTGTCGCTGCCCGGCTTCATGCCCTCCGGGATGGTGTGCAAAAGCCCGATCTCGGACTGCGCCGCCAGCGCGTCCATCATAGGTGTGGCCGCATATTCCAGCGGCGTCTTCTCCCCCAGAGAGGCAATGGGCTCGTCCGCCATGCCGTCTCCAAGAACCACAATATATTTCATGTTCTTCCTCCTGCCTGTTCTCGTCAATATTTCTGTCCGGCGGGCCGTCGCTTCGGCCCGGAAACTGTTATTCCCGTCCCAGTATTTTCAGATAATGCACGCCGTGAAGATTCTGCAGATCTTCGAGCATCTCGCTGGCGTTCTCCATAGTGGGAAGAATATCAATGCCAAGCGTCAGCGACGCGATGCCGTTGATGGGTATGGTCTGATGGATGGTCAGCACGTTCGCGCCGTAGCGCGCGATCACGGCGAGCACATCCGAGAGCAGCCCCGGCTCGTCGTCCATCTGCATCACAAAGGTAATGTTCTTGCCCTTGGTATTTTCGTGGAACGGAGCAATATCATCCTTATATTTGTAGAACGAACTGCGGCTGATGCCCACGGCGTCCGTGGCATCCTGCACCGTCGCGGCGCGATCCGATTCCAGCAGCCGCTTGGCCTCCACCACTTTCAGAAGCACCTCCGGAACCGCTTTTTCTCTCAACACATAAAACCTCTGTTTTGCCATTCTGCACCTCTGTTCTGTCCGTCTGATGGGTCAAAGTGAAATCAAAATCTGCGGCCGTGGCCGCCCCCGTAGCTTCTTCCTCCCGATGATCTGTGCGTGGTGGTTCTGGTTCCGCCTCCCCCGCCTCTGGAACGGCCCCCGCCGCCCCCTACGGAGATGTTCGCCCGCGGCAGCCTTCTGCGGGTGATAAACTGGTTTGCCAGATCGTCCCGCTGCGCCGTGATCCTGCAATCCGCGTTCTGTCCCACGGCGTACTCGTACGGCTTCACTTTCTTGTAACGACTCTTCAAGACAGTTGTGACGATAAACGCGGTCAGAAACGCGGCAAGCGCGGAAAATCCAATCTCCACGGGCGTCAGCGAACGGTAGCGGCTGATGCGCCCGGTCTCGCTGTCGTACAGGTACTGTCCTCCCGGGATGCCCTGTTCCATAAAATTCGCGGCCCGGTACAGCATGGCCAGCATGGCCCCGCCGTAGTCCCCGACGAACGCCGGGCCGTAAGCCGCGTCGTAGATCGCCTCCTCCCGGCTGTCCGTGATGAAGCGCATCGCGATCCCGTCGGTCACCAGAAGCAATTCGCGGTTGTCCATGTCGATCAGAAAGAGGAGCCCGCCCTTCGCCCCGTTTTCGGCGTAGCCCTCGTCCTCGTACAGGTCTTCCATATACATAACCGATGTGCGCCCATAGCCGAAATACTGATCCGACGTGAGAAGAAGCACGTTGATATTATACTCCTGCGCCAGATCCTGCGCGGTTTCCCGCATCTGCTCTTTTTCGGATTTTTTAAAAATCCCCGCGCTGTCCCGCAGCAGCACGTCGCCCGCGGCGGCCGCGCGGGTCCCCGTCAAAAGGAGCCCGAGAATAAACGCGCAAAAGACGCCAAGAAACAGATTCCGACAGTGTGCGGCCGTCTTCCTGTCCGCTTTCATAGAAAATACCCTCCCGCAAGAAACAGGGCAAACACCGCTGCGAAGACGGAACAAAACAGAGCCGCCACCCGCCTGGAGGCAATGGGAAGCAGCCCCGCCACCTTCCTGGTCTGCCCGTTCATGGCATAGTAATACAGCTTCCCGTCCCGGCCCTTGTAGGTCAGCACCCAGACGGGCAGCAGCAGATATTTCCAGGTTTCCCCGTGCACGGCGATGTCCTCGTCGCCGGTCTGGAGGCCCGTGTACTCGGACAGGCTGGAGCGGAGCATCTGTTCGCTGTGCCGGCGCACCTCCCGCCGGATCTCATCCTGGAACTGGCTCTTTTCGATGTCGCGCTTTTCCGCCAGAAAACCGGACAGATATCCCATGGAGAACGCTTTTGTCTCCTCGAGCCGGAACGGCTGCACCGCCTCCACCAGCTGCCGGTTTTCTCTGTTTAAGGCGTTCCTGGTGAGCCGGTCAAATTCCATCTGTGTCTGGCGCTCCACATCGTACACTTTTGTCTCCGCGCACTCCGTATCGCCGGTGATATATGTGCGCACCTTGTTCCCCGTGCCCTGCCACGTGCCCTGCACCTGACAGGAATACATCCAGAACGGGAAATACACGCCGCTGATCTTCTCGATCTGCTCTTTGCAGAAAAAATCTCTCGGGACAAATTTTTTGCTCTTTACATAGGACAGGAAACTGTCCACGGCTTCCTTTTTGTCCACCGCGAACGGGATGATCAGGTCCGGCTCGTACTCCCCGGACAGCCTCCCCTGCAGCACCACCGGATTGTGGCAGTAATAGCAGAAGGTGGCCGCCGTGGTGGCGTCCGCGACGATCTCGGCCCCGCAGCTCGGGCAGGAATACACCTGCGCACCCTTCTCATCGGCCTGCTCGCCCGCGGTTTTTTCCGCCGCGCCATCGCCCGCTTTTGGGGCAACGTTTTCAGAGCCGCCGGCCGCAGCCTGCGGATTCGCCCGCTCCAGCTCCTCCTGGGAGAAATCGGAGAAACAGTATGCGCATTTATATTTCTGTGTGGCGGGATCAAACCGCAGATCACCGCCGCAGTTGGGACATTTAAAACTGATCGCTGCCATAAAACTCCATTATCCTCTCGGCTTGCCGCACTGAGAACAGAAATTGCCGGTGTTGACCGCGCCGCAGGAGCACGTCCACTGGCCCGCCGGGGCCGGCTTGCCGCACTGGGAACAGAAGTTGCCCGTATTGACCGCGCCGCAGGAACAGATCCACTGGCCCGCCTGCTGCCCCGCGCGCTGATTCATCTGCATCTGCTGCATATTGGTCTGGGACGCCTGGCCCATAAAGCCGCCGGCCGCCTGCATGCCCATCCCCATGCCCATAAAGCCCGCCACGGAGCCGCCCGGATTGGAGCCTGCCGCCTGCATGCCCTGGGCCACCGCGGACTGCACATAGCCCTCGCGGATGCTGGGATCCCCCATCATCGCGCCCTGGTTGCGCATGTTGATGAGCTTCTGGGACTCCTCGTCATAAGAGATGCTGGCGATGCCCACCGACTGGATCTGCATGCCGCGGTTCTTCGTCCACTCGTCGTCCAGCACGTCCGCCATATATTTTCCGAGCTCCGACGCCTTGGAAGAGACATAGGAGATGCGGATGCCGTCCGCGGACATCTTGTTGATGGCCGTCTGGAGGGCCTCCAGGAACTCGGAGAGATACTGCTCGTTGATCTGCTCGATCTCCAGGTGTTCCGCGCTTCTCGGCACCACCTCGGCGTAGAACTTCAGAGGATCCGTGATCTTGATGGAGTAGGTGCCGTGCGCCCGCAGGAACAGCTCCGCGTTGTAAAAGCTGTCAAAATAGTTGACCGCGTTGCGGGTGCCGAACTTGATGCCCTTGATCTCCTGCAGGTTAATGTAGTACACCTTCTGCTCCACCGGAGTGGTGCCGCCGTATTTCAGCCGCGCGAAGGACTCCTGCAGGGCCTCGTCGAACTGCCCGTTGAACATGGAGGGCAGGGAGGAATTGCTGACTGTGTAATACCCCGGCTCGGCCGTGTAGTCGATGATCTTTCCCCCGTCCGTCAGGATCATAAACTGATTGTCGTACACATGGATCGTGGAGCCGTCGGAAATGGTGTCCGGCGTCCCCTTTTTGTTGGCGCCCTTGCGCGCCTTCACGCCTTTTACAAAGACCGTGCCTTCCCCCATCTCGCCCGGTTCAATGACCTCCAGAAACTGGTCGTTTACCGCGGAATTGACGGTTCCCCTCACTGCTCCGAATGCTGTTCTGATAATCCCCATACCCGTTCTCCTTCTATTTCTTTCTACGATGCTTCTTTCTTCTATGCTTCCTTCTTTTATGCTTCTTCCTGCGGCGTCCCGAGCGCGATCCATTTCAGATACGCGTTGATAAACAAATCCAGCCCGCCGTCCATCACACTGTCCACGTTGCCGGTCTCGGCGTTCGTGCGGTGGTCCTTGACCATGGTGTAGGGCTGCATGACGTAGGAGCGGATCTGGTTGCCCCAGCCGATCTCCTTTACCTCGCCGCGGATGCCGGAGATCTTCTCCGCGTTCTCCTGCTGTTTCAGAAGATACAGCTTTGCCTTCAGCATCTGCATGGCCTTGTCTTTGTTCTGGAACTGCGACCGCTCATTCTGGCACTGCACCACGATGTTCGTGGGCAGGTGCGTGATGCGCACCGCGGAGGACGTCTTGTTGATGTGCTGGCCGCCCGCGCCGCTGGAGCGGTACGTGTCGATGCGCAGATCTTCCTCGCGGATCTCGATGTCAAGATCCTCCTCGATATCCGGCATCACATCGCAGGAGACAAAGGACGTCTGCCTCTTTCCCGCCGCGTTGAACGGGGAGATGCGCACCAGCCGGTGCACGCCCTTCTCCGATTTCAGGTAGCCGAAGGCGTTCTCGCCCTGCACCTCAAACGTGACGGATTTGATGCCCGCCTCCTCGCCGTCCAGATAATCCAGCACCTCCACGGTGTAGCCCTTCTTGTCGGCCCAGCGGGTGTACATGCGGTAGAGCATGCCCGCCCAGTCGCAGGACTCCGTGCCGCCCGCGCCCGCGTGCAGCGTCACGATGGCGTTGTCCTTGTCGTACTCCCCGGAGAGCAGCGTGCGCATGCGGATGCTCTCAAATGTGTTCACAAAGGAATCCAGCGTCTCCTGGATCTCCGGGATGAGCGAAGGGTCGTTCTCCTCCTCCGCCATCTCCAAAAGCGTCTCGATCTCCTCGTACTGGTCCTGCAGGACGGCATAGGTCTGCACGTCGTCCTTCAGCGATTTGAGTTCTTTCATGGACTCCTGGGAGTTCTCGGGATCGTCCCAGAAATCCGGCTCCTCCATCTTCCGCTCTAATTCCTCGATCTTCTTTTCCTTGTTGGCGAGGTCAAAGTGAATCCCTCACTTCCAGCAATGGTTTTTCGTATGTTCCGAGCGTATAGCGGAACGGATCTAATTCGACCACTCTGTCACCTTCTTTCTATCGATCGTGCGCCGGCCGGCGTCCTACTGTTTTCTTCCGTGGCACTGCTTGTATTTCTTGCCGCTGCCGCACGGGCAGGGATCGTTCGGATAGATCTTCTCCGTCGCCCGCTTCTGCGGCGCTCTCGCAAGGGTTTCGTCCTTGTTCGTGCCGGTCACTTTGGCCACTTCCTCGCGCTCCACCTTTTCTTCCACGCGCACGTGGAACAGCAGGCGCAGGGTATCTAACTGGATGTTCTGCGTCATCTCCTCGAACATCTGGAAACCGCTCATCTTATACTCCACCTTGGGATCCTTCTGCCCGTATGCGGCCAGGCCGATGCCCTGGCGGAGCTGATCCATATCGTCAATGTGGTCCATCCACTTGCGGTCGATGACCTTCAGAAGGATCACGCGCTCCAGCTCGCGCATCTCTTCCGGCGTGGGGAACTGTTTTTCCTTCTCCTGGTAGAGCGCCTTCGCCTTCTCGGAGAGTTTTTCCTTCAGTTCCTTCTTGCCGACGCCGCGGATATCCTCCTCCCCAAGAGGTGCAAGGGGAATGGTGGGAAGCAGCAGCGTGTTCAGCTCGTTCACATCCCACTCGGAGGAATCCTGCTCGCCGAAGCAGGTCTCCACCGCGCGGTCGGTCACGTCGTCGATCATCTTCAGGATGGAGTTCTGCATGTTCTCGCCGTCCAGAACCCTTCTTCTCTCCGCGTAGATGATCTCGCGCTGCTCGTTGTTTACCTGGTCGTAGTCCAGCAGGCTCTTGCGGATGCCGTAGTTGTTGCCCTCGATCTTCTCCTGGGCCTTTCGGATGGAGGAGGACAGCATCTTGTGCTCGATCTGTTCATTCTCCTGCACGCCCAGGGACTTGAAAATGCCCATCAGGCGCTCGGAGCCGAACAGACGCATCAGGTCGTCCTCCAGGGAGATATAAAACCGGGATTCGCCGGGATCGCCCTGACGTCCGGAACGTCCGCGCAGCTGATTGTCGATACGTCTGGACTCGTGCCGCTCCGTGCCGATGATCTTCAGGCCGCCCAGCTCTCTGGAAATATCGTCCAGCTTGATGTCGGTGCCTCGGCCGGCCATGTTGGTGGCGATGGTCACCGCGCCGTGTATGCCGGCGTCCGCCACGATCTCCGCCTCCAGCTCATGGAACTTGGCGTTCAGCACCTTGTGGGGAATGCCGCGCCGTTTCAGCATGCCGCTCAAAAGCTCGGAGATGTCGATGGTGATGGTGCCCACCAGCACCGGCTGTCCCTTCTTGTGGGCCTCCTCGATGGCGTCCACCACGGCGTGGTATTTCTCTTTCTTCGTCATATAGACGGCGTCTTCCAGGTCCACACGCGCCACCGGCTTGTTGGTCGGGATCTCGATGACGTCCATGCCGTAGATGTCGCGGAATTCTTTTTCCTCCGTGAGGGCCGTACCGGTCATGCCGGCCTTCTTGGTATATTTATTGAAGAAATTCTGGAACGTGATGGTGGCGAGGGTTTTGCTCTCGCGCTTTACCTTCACGTGCTCCTTGGCCTCGATGGCCTGGTGCAGGCCGTCGGAATAGCGGCGGCCCGGCATGATGCGCCCGGTAAATTCATCCACGATCATAACCTGATCGTCCTTTACCACATAGTCCTGGTCGCGGAACATCAGATAGTTGGCGCGCAGGGCCAGATCCACATTGTGCTGGATCTCCAGGTTCTCCGCGTCCGCCAGGTTGTCGATCTGGAAGAATTTCTCCACCTTCTCCACGCCCTGCTGCGTGAGGGTGACCACTTTGTCTTTTTCATTGACGATAAAATCTCCGGTCTCCGTGATCTCCTCGCCCATGATGGCGGACATCTTGGTCACTTCGCCGCTGGCCTCGCCCTTCTGGAGCTGGCGCGCCAGAATGTCGGCCACCTCGTAGAGCTTGGTGGACTTGCCGCTCTGGCCGGAGATGATCAGCGGGGTGCGGGCCTCGTCGATGAGCACCGAGTCCACCTCGTCGATGATGGCGTAGTGCAGACCCCTCTGCACCAGCTGTTCCTTGTAGATGACCATGTTGTCGCGCAGATAGTCGAAACCGTCCTCGTTGTTGGTAATATACGTGATGTCGCGGTTGTACATCTCCCTGCGGGTGTCGTTGTCCATGTCGTTGAGCACGCAGCCCACGGTAAGACCGAGGAACTCGTGGATTTTTCCCATCCACTCCGCGTCGCGGTGCGCCAGGTAATCGTTGACCGTGATGATGTGGACGCCCTTGCCCTCCAGCGCGTTCAGATAGGCCGGAAGGGTGGAGACCAGGGTTTTTCCTTCGCCGGTCTTCATCTCGGCGATGCGCCCCTGGTGCAGGACGATGCCGCCGATGAGCTGCACCCGGTAGGGCTCCAGGCCGATGGCCCTCTTCGCGGCCTCGCGGACCACGGCGAACGCCTCCGGCAGAAGGTCGTCCAGGGTCTCGCCGTTTGCGAGGCGGCCCTTAAACTCGTCCGTCTTTGCGCGCAGCTCCTGATCGGACAGCGCCTGCATGGCAGGCCGTAAGGATTCGATCTTGTCCACGATGGGGTTGATGCGCTTCAACTCATGTTCACTGTGCGTACCAAATATTTTTGTAAAAACACTCATTTTTTACAACTCCTGTATTTTGCAGACCGCATGTCTGCTTATTTTTGCATACACTACGGTTTATTTTAACACTTCTGCTTCATTTAGACAACATGAATTTTAAAAACAGCAAAAGGGGCGGAATCACTCCGCCCCGGCCTGTTTCCCGCAAAGCGCCGGGTTAAAACTCCGGCTCGATCAGTCCGTAGGTATTGCCCTTGCGCTTGTACACCACGTTGACCTCCTCGGTCTCCGCGTTGCAGAATACGAAAAAGTTATGCCCCAGAAGCTCCATCTGGACGCAGGCGTCCTCCGGGTACATGGGCTTGATGCCGAAATGCTTGGTGCGGATGATCTGCACCTCCTCCGGCTCCGGTATAGTTTCTTCCTTCTCGATAAATTCCTTGCGGAAGTTGCTTCCCTCCTGATGTTTGGCGATCAGTTTGTTCTTATATTTTTTCAGCTGGCGCTCGATAACCTCCTCCACCAGGTCGATGGACACATACATATCGTTGCTCACCTGCTCAGAGCGGATGATGCTGCCCTTCACAGGGATGGTTACCTCGATCTTCTGCCTCTCTTTCTCCAGGCTCATCGTCACAATGACTTCCGTATCAGGAGTAAAATATCTTTCCAGTTTGCTCAGTTTATCGATCACAGCGGAGCGAAGTCCTTCCGTAATCTCAAGGTTTTTGCCGCTAATGGTAAATCTCATACGATCACTCCTTCTCTGTCTGTTTTTTAAAAGAACGGACCATGAATTGTCAGTTTCTTTTATGCTATTACCATACCACAGATTGGGAATGATTTCAATTTCTTTTTTACCAGGCCACGGAATCCACGCCGCTGTCCGGATCGGCCTCCACCGTGATGACAAGCTCGTGGGGCAGGCAGGCGATCGTCCCGCCCGCGTACCGCTTTTTTCCCTCCCGCACGCAGATCTGGTCGGGGCAGTCCGCCTCCTCCACGGACACGCACCCGTCCCCGGTGCAGATCCGGTTATAGCCCCGGGCGCTGTCGCCCACCAGAATCTGCGCTGTTTCAGAGAGCGGCATGCGCGCGATCTCCTCGCCGTGGGACGTTACCACCGCATAGCTTCCGGCCGCGCCATGAAAAATATGCTGCGCCAGAAAAATTCCCAGCGCAGCCGTCAAAATAGTTATCAAAAGAATGGCCGTATTTCGCTTTTTCGCCATATCTGTCACGCACCTTTTCGTCTGCCGCATGCTTCGCATATCTCCAGCAGCAGTCTGCACGGTTCTTGCCGCCGCACGCTTTGCATAGCGCCCACCGCAGCCTGCACGGTTCCTCGCTGCCGCACGCTTCACGTATCATCCGTCGCAGCCTGCGCGTCTCTCTCACTGCCGCATGCTCTCATCCGTGCAGATCAGTTCTCCGTCTTCGGTCACGAAGACGGCTTCGGCCCCCGGCACTTCCTCGAGGATCTCCCGCGCGCGCTCCACGCCCACCGCCAGGCAGACTGTGCTCAGGGCGTCCCCCTGCAGGGACGAGCCGCAGCGGATCGTCACGCCGTCGATCTCGTTCTCCACGGGATAGCCCGTGTCCGGATCCAGAATGTGATGATAGATCGTGCCGTCCTGCTCAAAGAAGCGCTCGTATACGCCGGAAGATACGACGGACTGGTCCTCTGCCTCCACTGCCGTCACGGTCTCGCCGTGGGCGGCGAAGGGCTTCTGCACGCCGATGCGCCACTTCTTTCCGTCCGGCCTTGCGCCGATGGTCAGCACGTTGCCGCCCAGGTTGATCAGGCCGCTGGTCACGCCGCCCTGCCTGAGACATTCCCCAATTCGGTCCGCCGCGAACCCCTTTGCCAGGGCACCGAGATCGAGCATCGTGTCCGGATCGTCAAAGACGAGCGTGTTCCCCTCCACATGCACCTTCCCGGCGTCCACCTTTGCGAGCGCCGCGGCGATGTCCGCCTGATCCGGCACCCGCGCGTCTTCGCTTTGAAAATCCCACAGATCGGATAAGGGAGCCACTGTGATGTCAAATTTTCCGCCGGACAGTTCATAGTATTCCAGCCCCAGCGCGACCAGTTCGGCAAGTTCTTCGGAGACTTCCACCCGGTCCGCGCTGCGGTGGTTTACCGCGTACAGTTCGCTCCCGGCGTCCGTGCGGCTGAAGGTCTCCTGCGCTTCCTCGCAGATCTGCATGCAGCGCTCCATCAGTTCCGCGCCGTTTTCCCTCGCATAGAAAGTAATCTGGATCACGGTGTCAAAATAGAGCGCGGTCTTCTCAAATTTTTCCGGCCCCCACAGCGCGCCGCACCCAACAAGGAGCAGCGCCGCCGCAAGAACCGGAATCCATTGCTTTCTTCCTCTCATCCCGCCGCGCTTAAACCGCCTGGCGTCTGTCGCGTATGATCCCGGAAGGACATTTTTCCGCGCATTTGCCGCAGGCCTGGCATTTTTCCTGATCGATGACGGCCACATTGCCGTTCATGGCGATGGCACCGAACTCACACTGCTTCGTGCAGGCCGTGCAGCCGATGCAGCCCGCGGAGCAGGCCTCCTTCACGGCCTTGCCCTTGTCCTGGGAGTTGCAGCGCACCACATATCTGGCGTCCTCCGGGATCATCACAATGAGCCCGTTGGGGCAGGTGGCGGCGCATTTCCCGCAGCCCACGCACTTTTTCGGATCTACCACGGCGATGCCCTTTTCCACATGGATCGCGTCAAACTGGCACGCCGTCACGCAGGAGCCGAATCCCTTGCAGCCTTTCACACAGTGCTTTGCGCCCCTGCCGGGCACCACCGCCGCCGCGCGGCAGTCTTTGATGCCCACATAGTTGCATTTGTCCAGGGCCACGTCGCAGTTGCCGGCGCAGCGCACAAAGGCAACCCTCTTTTTCGTCTCCGCAGCCTCCACGCCCAGAACAGCGCTGATCTTTGCGGCCACCGGAGCGCCGCCCACGGGGCAGGCGTTGACCGGGGCCTCCCCCTTCGCGATCGCCGCGGCCAGGCCGTCGCAGCCCGGATATCCGCAGCCGCCGCAGTTGTTGCCCGGAAGCTCCGCACGGACGGCCACCTCTTTTTCATCCACTTCCACCTTAAATTTTTCTCCCGCCGTTACCAGAAGGAACCCGACGACGATACCCACCACGCCGACTACCAGAGCCGTCAGTAAAATTGATATGAGATTCATGTCCCTTCCTCCTTAGATCAGCCCGGAAAACCCGTTGAACGCAATGGCCATCAGCGCCGCGGTAAACAGCACAATGGGCATGCCCTTCAAAGGCCCGATGATATTGTTGTTCTCGTTTCTCTCGCGGATGCCCGCCATGATGACAATGGCAATGGTAAAGCCCACGGAAGTTCCGATGCCGTTGACGACGCTGCTTACGAAGTTATATTCGTTCTGCACGTTCTGCAGGGCCACGCCCAGCACCGCGCAGTTGGTGGTGATCAGCGGCAGGTACACGCCCAGCGCCTGGTAGAGCGCCGGACTGGATTTCTTTAAAAACATCTCTACGAACTGCACCAGGCCCGCAATGACCAGGATGAACACGATCGTCTGCAGGAACTGCAGATCCAGCGGGGTCAGCACAAAATCGTAGATCAGGCTCGCCACCGCCGAGGCGATGGTAATGACGAAGATTACCGCAAGGCCCATGCTGGCCGCGGTCTTTACCTGCTTGGAGACGCCCAGGAACGGACACAGACCGTAGAACTGGCTGAGCACCACATTGTTTACCAAAGCCGCTCCTATCAATAATAATACCATTTCCGACATGTCTGTCCCTCCTTATCCTTCTATCCTCTGTTCTTCTTTCCGGTCGCCGCAGGCCTCTTTCCCGCAGCTGCAGCAGTCGCCCGCGCAGCCCTCCACCTTTTTGGAGCTGTTATTTTTGATGTGCAGGCCGTTCAGCACCGCGATCAATATGCCCAGCACAATGAAAGCGCCCGGCGCGCGCACGAAGATGGCCACGGGCTGGTACCCCGCCGGCATCACGTGCAGACCGAAGAGGGTTCCCGCGCCGATGAGCTCGCGGAAGATTCCGATGAGGGTCAGCGCTATGGTAAAGCCAAGGCCCATGCCGAGGCCGTCGCAGGCCGCCAATAGCGGCGTCGCCTTGGAGGCGTATGCCTCCGCGCGGCCCAGGATGATGCAGTTTACCACAATGAGCGGTATGTATAACCCCAGGGCATCGTAAAGCGCCGGGATGTATGCCCGCAGGATCAGCTCCACCACTGTTACCAGGGACGCGATGACTACGATGTAGCCGGGTATGCGCACCTGATCCGGGATCGTGTTGCGCAGAAGCGAGATGATCAGGTTGGACAGGATCAGCACCGCGCAGGTGGAAAGCCCCATGCCGATGCCGTTGATGGCCGACGTGGTCACCGCGAGGGTGGGACACATGCCCAGCACCAGGATAAACGTGGGGTTTTCCTTGATGATACCGTTTATGATACGTTCTTTATATGCTCCGTTCATTTCCCGCACCCCCTTACTGCTCTGCGCTGTTCACAAGGTACAGCGCCGCGTTTACCGCGTTTGTGACGGCGTTCGACGTGATGGTCGCGCCGCTCAACGCCTGGATATCGTTTTCATCCGCGGCCTCGCCTTTTACCACCTCAAACTGCTCCGCCTGCCCGTTAGTGTACTGGCTGCGGAAATCTTCGCTGGTGGCGTTCATGCCGAGACCCGCCGTCTCGTTGATGGTCAAGAACTCCATGCCGGTAATGCCACCGTCCATATCGATGCCGAGGCTGATGGTAATATCCCCGCCGAAGCCTTCCTTGGATGTGACGTTTACCACGTACCCCACCTGGTTCCCGCTGTCGTCCAGGGCCCTGTATGCGCTCTCATAGACAATGTTTCCAAACTGTCCGTCCGCAACGGTGCCGTCCTCCGCGGTAAGGGCCGCGATCTCATCCAGAAGCGCATCCGGCTCGAAGCTGTCCGCCTCCGGGCTGACCGCCACATAGGCCGCGGCCTGTGCCGCCTCCTCCGCTTTCTCGATGGGGCCCTTGGTCAGCTGGTAGATCCCGCCCAGGGCAAAGCCCGCGATGAGCGTGATGCAGCAGAGCGTGATCGCGGAGCGGTAGGTGGCGAGGGAGAACCCTTTCTTTCCCTCCAGCGCGCCGTTGGCATAGCCGAAGGGCGTGGGCATGGTTACCTTCTCGATCAGCGGGACCAGCAGGTTGCTGATGATGATGGCGTAGGACACGCCCTCCGCCGAAGCGCCGAAGGTACGCAGGATGCCGGTAAGCACGCCCAGAAGAATGCCGAACACGATCTTTCCTTTTTTGGTGATGGGGCTGGTCACATAGTCGGTGGCCATGAAGAAGGCCCCCAGCATCAGGCCGCCGCTGCAAAGCTGCGCAGCCACGAACATCGGGTCGCCCGGCACCGCGAAGATCAGCTCGAACAGCGCGAACGACACCAGATAGCACACCGGGATCTCCCAGGTAATGATCTTTTTAAACAGCAGGTAGGCCGCGCCGATCAGGATGGCAAGCTCCGACACCTCGCCGATGCAGCCGCCGGTAAATCCGGTAAACATGGCCCAGAGATCCCCGTACTGCCCCCTTGCCAGGGAGCCGAGGGGCGTGGCCCCCGTCACGCCGTCCACCGCGTAGGTGCTCATGATTCCCGTAAAGGAGATGAGCAAAAAGCAGCGCGCCCCAAGGGCCGGGTTCATAAAGTTCTGGCCGATGCCGCCGAAGAACTGTTTTACAAATATAATGGCAAAAATGCTGCCGAGCGCCGGGATCCACAGCGGCACGGTGGGCGGAAGGTTGAGACCCAGAAGAAGGCCCGTTACCAGCGCGCTGCCGTCCAGCACCGTGATCTTCTGCTTTGCGAGCACCTGGAATACATATTCGGAAAGCAGCGCGGACGCAACCGCAACCACTACGATCGCAAGCGAGTACATTCCAAAATGGTATACCCCAAACAAAGTGGCGGGAAGCAGGGCGAGCGCCACGTCGTACATGATACTTTTCGTGGAATCTGTGCCTCTCACATGGGGAGAGGACGACACGTTAAAAAAACTGTTCACTTCTGTTCCCTCCTATCCTTTCTTCTTTCTCTCGGCCATCACAGCCTGGCGCATCTGCCGGAACGCCTGGGTAAGGGGCCGCCTCGCCGGGCAGGCAAAGGTGCAGCTCCCGCACTCGCAGCACTCCATGCCGTTTAGCGCCGCAAACGCAGCCGTGTCGTATTTCATGGCCGCTTCCATCATCTTCATGGGCACAATGTTGGAGGGACATACCTGCACGCACCGCCCGCAGCGGATGCATGCCGTTTCCTGGAAACGCTCCACGTCGTCCTGCATCAGGCAGGTAAGCGCGGAGGATGTTTTTACGATGGGCACGTCCAGCGACGGGATGGACATTCCCATCATGGGGCCGCCCGCGATCACTTTCTTGACGCCCTCTTTCAGGCCGCCGGACTCCTCCGCCAGCTCTGCGAACGAGGTGCCGATCTTTACGTTGTAGTTTGCCGGCTCGTTGATCCCGCTGCCCGTCACGGTGACGATGCGCCGCATCAGCGGCGTGCTCTCACAGACAGCCATATGTATCGCAATGACGGTATCTATGTTGTCCACGATGCAGCCCGCATCCGCAGGCAGCTTTGTGGAGTTGATCTTTCTGCCCGTCACCGCATAGATGAGGTTGCGCTCCGCGCCCTGCGGGTATTTGGTCTTCAGGGGAACCACCTCGATGCGGTCCTCATTTTTTACCAGCTCCTGCAGGTTGCGGATGCCCATGGGCTTGTTGGCCTCCACGGCGATCACGCCTTTTGCATTGTCGAAAAGGCGAAGCATCACTTTCAGACCGCTCACGATCTGCTGCGGATTTTCGATCATCATGCGGTAGTCGCTGGTCAGGTACGGCTCGCACTCCGCGCCGTTCACGATGATGTGGTCGATGGCGTCCGGATTTTTCGGCATCAGTTTTACGTGGGTGGGGAATCCGGCCCCGCCCAGGCCCACTATGCCCGCCGCTTTTACCGCGTCCAGGATCTCCTGTTTTGACATTTTGGTGTAGTCCCGGTACTGCCCGAGGCCTTCCACCGGCGTGTAGTTTCCGTCGTTTTCGATCACGATGGCGTCGATCTTTGCGCCGGAAACGGTGATGCGCGGTTCAATGGCTTTTACGGTTCCGGAAACGGAGCTCACTATGTTGGCCGACACGAAACCGCCGGCTTCCGCGATAGTCTGCCCCATCAGCACCTGGTCCTTTTTCTGGACCACGGGCTTCGCCGGTGCGCCGATGTGCTGAGACAGCGGGAAAACCAGCTCGCCCTTGGGCAGGTAGGTCTTGACCGGTTTGTCTTTGGTAAACCGTTTCCCGTCGTCGGGATGGACGCCTCCCTGAAAAGTTGCTAATTTCATACTCTTCTCTCCTTAGTTTACAAAATGATCCCTGTTATTCATACGAAACAACTAATTTATATCATACCCTTTTTGGATGGGTTTTTCAAGCGGGAATACGGGATGTTATGCGAGTTAATGCAACGAGGACTGTCTATGCACGCAGATGGCATCGTAAATTCCTGTTTATATGCGCAAGCTGCACTGTTCCACTCTGAATATATATTGTATTCTGCAATATTACGAACGCATCCATGGTATATCCTTTCAACGCAAATACCTCGTTCTCCTTGATTCGCTGCGTCCCTGATTAGCGGTTGCTTCCGCGAACTCGCT
>CANRIR010000032.1 GCA_947630735.1 uncultured Marvinbryantia sp. | reverse complement strand
ACATTTAAAAAGAAAAGTCTGAATTGTCTAATAATCTGACAATTTAATTTAAATTTCCTATTTACAAATTCTCATATTTGGTGTATGATGATGCAGAATGAAAATGAAAGCATAAAATACTATCGAAAAAATCGATAGGTCTTATGAAAAAAGCAACGGTTTCCTGCCCTGCGGATCAGAGTGACGACCGGGCAGGGGGTCGATTGCGAAAACGGGAAAGAAAGGAAGAGTGCTATGGCGAACGCAAGAAAAACGCCGCTTCAGACTCCGCCGCTCTACCGGCCGGAATTTGAGCACGACAACTGCGGCATAGGCGCAGTGGTAAACATCAAGGGCATCAAGACCAGGGGAACCGTGGAGAACGCCCTGAAGATCGTAGAAAACTTAGAGCACAGAGCAGGCAAAGACGCCGAGGGAAAAACAGGGGATGGAGTTGGAATCCTTTTGCAGATTTCACACAAATTCTTTTCCAAAACCTGTAAAGCCCTCGGCATTTCTTTAGGTGCGGAGAGGGAGTACGGCGTCGGCCAGTTCTTTTTCCCGCAGGATGAGCTGAAGCGCAAGCAGGCCATGAAAATGTTCGAGATCATTCTGAACAAAGAGGGCCTGGAGTTCCTGGGCTGGCGCACCGTGCCCACCGTGCCGGAGATTCTCGGGCAGAAGGCCCTGGATAAAATGCCCTGCATCATGCAGGCGTTCATCAAAAAACCCGCGGATGTGGAGAAGGGCCTGGCCTTCGACCGCAGGCTCTACGTGGCGCGCCGCGAGTTTGAGCAGAGCAATGAGAACACCTACGTGGTCTCTCTGTCCAGCCGCACGATCGTGTACAAAGGCATGTTCCTGGTGGGGCAGCTGCGCAACTTCTTTACCGACCTGCAGAGCCCGGACTACGAGTCCGCCATCGCCACGGTTCACTCCAGGTTCAGCACCAACACAAATCCCAGCTGGGAGAGGGCACATCCCTACCGCTTTTTGGTACATAACGGCGAGATCAACACCATCCGCGGCAACGCCGACAAGATGCTGGCGCGCGAGGAAACCATGTCCTCCGAGTTTCTGGAGGAGGATTTCCACAAGGTGCTCCCGGTCATCAACGCCTCCGGCTCCGACTCCGCCATGCTGGACAACACGCTGGAATTTCTGATCATGAGCGGCATGGATATGGCGCTGGCCATGATGATCCTCATTCCGGAGCCCTGGTCAAACAACCTGAACCTTTCCCAGAACAAGCGGGATTTCTACCAGTACTACGCCACCATGATGGAGCCCTGGGACGGCCCGGCGTCCATCATGTTCAGCGACGGCGACCAGGTGGGGGCGGTGCTGGACCGCAACGGCCTGCGCCCGTCCCGCTACTATATTACCAGCGACGGCTACATGATCCTCTCCTCGGAGGTGGGCGTTCTGGACATTCCGCCCGAAAAGATCGTGCAGAAAGAACGCCTGCACCCGGGCAAGATGCTGCTCATCGACACGGTAAAAGGAAAGATCATAGACGATGAGGACCTGAAAGAATATTACGCTTCCCGCGAGCCCTACGGCGAGTGGCTGGACAGCAACCTGGTAAAACTCTCGGATCTGAAGATCCCCAATGTGAGCGTGCCGGAGTACACCCCGGAGGAGCGCGCGCGCCTGCAGAAGGCCTTCGGCTACACCTTCGAGGAATACCGCACATCCATCCGCAACATGGCCTTAAACGGCGCGGAGGGGATCGCCTCCATGGGCATCGACACGCCTCTGGCGGTGCTCTCCGACGAGCAGCAGCCCCTGTTCAATTATTTCAAGCAGCTGTTCGCGCAGGTGACCAACCCGCCCATCGACGCCATCCGGGAGGAGATCGTCACTTCCACCACCATCTACGTGGGCGAGGACGGCAACCTTCTTCAGGAAAAACCGGAGAACTGCCAGGTGTTAAAGATCAACAACCCCATCCTTACCAACACGGATATGCTGAAGATCAAGCACATGAAGGTGGACGGCTTTAAGGTGGCGCAGGTTCCAATTACGTATTATAAGAGCACCAGCCTGGAGCGCGCCATCGAGCGCCTGTTCGTGGAGGTGGACAAAGCGTACCGCGACGGGGCCAATATCTGCGTGCTCACGGACCGCGGCGTGGACGAGAACCACGTGCCCATGCCGTCCCTTCTGGCAGTGTCCGCGGTGCACCAGTATCTGGTCAAGACCAAGAAGCGCACTCGCCTTGCGCTGGTGCTGGAGTCCGGCGAACCCAGGGAAGTGCACCACTTTGCCACGCTTCTTGGCTACGGGGCCTGCGCGGTCAACCCGTATCTGGCCCAGGACACCATCCGCGAGCTCATCGACAACAAGATGATCGAAAAAGACTATTACGCGGCGGTAAACGATTACAACAACGCGGTGCTGCACGGCATCGTGAAAATCGCTTCCAAGATGGGCATTTCCACCATCCAGTCCTACCAGGGCTCCCAGATCTTCGAGGCCATCGGCATCAGCAGGGAAGTGATCGACAAATATTTTACCAACACGGTAAGCCGTGTGGGCGGCATTACTATAAAAGACATTGAAAACCAGACGGAGGCCCTGCACAATGAGGCGTTTGATCCCCTGGGTCTTACCACGGACCTTACCCTAAACAGCATCGGGCGGCACAAGTCCAGGAGCCAGGGGGAGGAGCACCGCTACAATCCGCTGACCATCCATCTTCTGCAGGAATCCACCCGCCAGGGGAACTACCAGATGTTCAAGGAGTACACGGCGCGGGTAAACCGCGAGGAATCAGGGTATCTGCGCAGCCTTATGGAGTTCAACTATCCCGAGCAGGGCGTGCCGCTGGAGGAAGTGGAGAGTGTGGATTCCATCGTTACCCGCTTTAAGACGGGGGCCATGTCCTACGGCTCCATCTCCCAGGAAGCCCACGAGACGCTGGCGCTGGCCATGAACGCCCTGCACGGGAAATCCAATTCCGGCGAGGGCGGCGAGAGCGACGACCGTCTGGCGTCCGCCGGGACGGACAACGACCGCAGCTCCGCCATCAAGCAGGTGGCGTCGGGGCGGTTCGGCGTTACCAGCCGCTATCTGGTAAGCGCGAAAGAGCTGCAGATCAAGATGGCTCAGGGAGCCAAGCCGGGCGAGGGCGGCCATCTGCCGGGAGGCAAAGTGTACCCGTGGATCGCGAAGACCAGGCACTCCACGCCGGGCGTGAGCCTGATCTCCCCGCCGCCACACCACGATATTTATTCCATCGAGGATCTGGCGCAGCTGATCTACGATCTGAAAAATTCGAATAAAGACGCGCGCATTTCCGTGAAGCTGGTTTCCGAGGCGGGCGTGGGCACCGTGGCCGCCGGCGTGGCGAAAGCCGGGGCGCAGGTCATCCTCATCTCCGGCTATGACGGAGGCACGGGCGCAGCGCCGAGAAGCTCCATCCACAACGCGGGGCTTCCCTGGGAGCTGGGCCTTGCGGAGACGCACCAGACCCTGATCATGAACGGTCTGCGCAATAAAGTGCGCATCGAGACCGACGGAAAACTGATGAGCGGGCGCGACGTGGCCATCGCGGCCATCCTGGGCGCGGAGGAGTTCGGCTTTGCCACGGCTCCTCTGGTAACCATGGGCTGCGTGATGATGCGCGTCTGCAACCTGGACACCTGCCCGGTGGGCGTTGCCACCCAGAACCCGGCCCTGCGGAAGCGGTTCCGCGGAAAACCGGAGTATGTCGTCAACTTTATGCGCTTCATCGCCGAGGAGCTGCGCGAGTACATGGCCAAACTGGGCGTGCGCTCCGTGGATGAGCTGGTGGGCAGGAGCGACCTTCTGCGAAAGGGCGAGGGCTTCTATAAGGAGAAGGCGGAGCGCGTGGATCTGAGCGCCATCCTGAACAACCCGTATGTGGGCGAGAAGTGCATCTTCGATCCCAGCCAGGTGTTCGACTTCCGGCTGGAGACGACGGCGGACGAAAAGATCCTCCTGAAAAAGCTGGGGAGCGCCCTGGAGAAAAAGCAGAAGCGCAGCATCGAGATCGACGTCTCCAATGTGGACCGCGCGTTCGGCACCATCTTCGGCTCGGAGATTACGAAGCGCTACCAGGACACCCTGGAGGACGACACCTTTACCGTGAAGTGCAACGGCGCGGGCGGCCAGAGCTTTGGTGCGTTCATTCCCAAAGGGCTGACGCTGGAGCTGGTGGGCGACAGCAACGACTATTTCGGCAAGGGCCTCTCCGGAGGAAAGCTGATCGTATATCCGCCCAAGGGCATAACCTACAAGCAGGATGAGAACATCATCATCGGAAACGTGGCGCTCTACGGAGCCACCAGCGGAAGCGCCTATATCAACGGCGTGGCCGGCGAGCGCTTCTGCGTCCGCAATTCCGGCGCCATCGCCGTGGTGGAGGGCGTCGGCGAGCACGGCTGCGAGTACATGACGGGCGGCCGGGCGGTCATCCTGGGCAGAACCGGCAAGAACTTCGCGGCCGGCATGAGCGGCGGCGTGGCCTATGTGCTGGACGAGGACAGCGACCTGTACAAGAAGGTCAACAAAGAGATGGTGGCCATCGAAAAGCTGACAAACAAGTACGACGTGGAGGAGCTGAAAAAGATGATCCAGGACCACGTGGCCTACACCAATTCCGTGAAGGGCAAAGAGATTCTGGAGAACTTTGAGGCGTATATCCCGAAATTTAAGAAGATCATTCCGCACGATTACAAGCGCATGATGAACATGATCGTGCAGATGGAAGAAAAGGGCTTAAGCAGCGAGCAGGCACAGATCGAGGCGTTCAACGCCCTGAAGAAAGAGGAGTAAGGAGGGTGCATCATGGGAAAACCAACAGGATTTATGGAGTATGAGCGCGAGACCGGCGAAGCGGTAAAGCCGAAGGTCCGCATCAAAAATTTTAACGAGTTCCATGCGCCGCTCTCCGCGGAGAAACAGCGCCTGCAGGCGGCCAGATGTATGGCGTGCGGCGTGCCCTTCTGCCAGTCCGGCATGATGATCGGCGGCATGGCGTCCGGCTGTCCCTTAAACAATCTGATCCCGGAGTGGAACGACTTTGTTTACCTGGGCAACTGGGAGCAGGCCTATCTGCGCCTCACGAAAACGAGCTGCTTTCCGGAATTTACCTCCCGGGTATGCCCGGCGCTCTGCGAGGCGGCCTGCACCTGCAACCTCAACGGGGACCCGGTGTCCACAAAAGAGAACGAGCGCGCCATCATCGAGCGGGCCTTCGAACAGGGGCTGGTAAAGCCCAACCCGCCCAAGGTGCGAACCGGGAAAAAAGTGGCGGTGGTGGGGAGCGGCCCGTCCGGCCTCGCCGCGGCCATGCAGCTGAACAAGCGAGGCCATTCGGTAACCGTTTTTGAGCGGAACGACCGCGTCGGCGGCCTTCTGCGCTACGGCATCCCAAATATGAAGCTGGAGAAGCACGTGATCGACCGCAGGATCGCCATTATGGAGGCGGAGGGCGTGCAGTTTGTGACCAACGCAAACGTGGGCGTGGACATCAAAGCAGAGGATCTTTTAAAAGAATTTGACCGCGTGGTGCTCTGCTGCGGCGCTTCCAACCCGCGGGACATCAACGTGCCCGGCAGGGACGCGAAGGGCATTTACTTTGCGGTGGATTTCCTGAAGGCCACCACCAAGAGCCTGCTGGATTCCAACTTTGAGGACAAAAAATTCATTCCGGCGAAGGACAAAAAAGTTATGGTCATCGGCGGCGGCGACACCGGCAACGACTGCGTGGGCACCTCCATCCGCCTGGGCGCGAAGAGCGTGCTGCAGCTCGAGATGATGCCGAAGCCCTCCGAGACGCGCACGCCGTCCAACCCGTGGCCGCAGTGGCCCAGGGTGTTGAAGACGGACTACGGCCAGGAGGAGGCCATCGCCCTGTTCGGCCACGATCCCCGCGTCTATCAGACCACTGTCACAGAGTTCATCGCCAACAAAAAGGGCGAGGTCTGCCAGGCCAAACTTACCAAGCTGGAGAGCAAAAAGGACGAAAAGACCGGGCGCATGATGATGGTGCCGGTGGCCGGCTCCGAGGAGACGGTGGACGTGGATTTGGTGCTGATCGCGGCCGGGTTCCTGGGCTCCCAGAAATATGTCGCCGACGCGTTCAAAGTCAACCTGGACGGACGCACCAACGTGGCCACAGAAGCGGGAAAATTTCAGACCAGCGTTCCGCGCGTCTTCACGGCCGGCGATATGCACCGCGGCCAGTCCCTGGTGGTGTGGGCCATCCGGGAGGGCAAAGACGCCGCAAAAGCGGTGGACGAATCCCTGATGGGGTACACAAACCTGTAACATACTGATTCCGGCCCCGCAGGGCACGGCAGACGCCGGTCCTGCGGGGCCTTGCTCTGCCTGAAAATACAGCCGTGCGCGGCGCGGTTCTGCGCGCGGCGGCAGCAGAATTTATACTTGTAGGAATCCCAGCGGTGATATATAATATATCATGGTTTGCGAAGCAGATCATGATACGCGGAAAGGAAATTTTATTATGGTAAAGATACTGGCCGACAGCACTTGCGATCTGTCGGATGAACTGCTGAAAAAATATGATGTCACGCTTGTCCCGCTGCATATCCTGCTTGGGGAAAAGGAGTACCGCGACCGCATTGAGATCACTCCGGCCGAGATCTACCGCTGGTCGGACAGCAATAAAACCACGCCGAAAACTTCGGCCGTCAGCCTGGAGGACGCCATGGCCGCCATGAAGCCCGTGGCGGACGCCGGGGACGAGATGGTCATTTTTACCATCTCGGCGCAGATGTCCACCACCGCCAATGTGTTCCGCATGGCCGCGGAGGAGCTCTCGATCACGGAAAAGGTTTCTGTGGTGGATTCCGCAAATCTCTCCACGGGCATCGGCCTTCTGGTCATTGAGGCCGCCCGGATGGCCAGGGACGGAAAAAGCCGTGAGGAGATCGCGAGACAGATGGAGACGCTGAAGCCCTGTGTGCGCGCAAGCTTCGTGGTGGACACGCTTGTGTACCTGCACCGCGGCGGAAGGTGCAGCAGCGTGGCGGCCCTCATGGGCGGCATTCTGAAGCTGCACCCGCGCATCGTGGTAAAAGACGGGGCCATGGAGGCCGAAAAAAAATACCGGGGCAGGCTCGAGGCCGTCATCCTGGAATATGCCCGCGACATGGAGCAGGATCTTCTGCGGGCAAAGAAAGACCGCGTTTTCATTACCCATTCCGGGTGTCCAAAAGAGATTGTGGATGCGGTTTACGCCTATCTGGAGGGGCTTCATCACTTTGACGAGATCCTGGTTACCAATGCGGGAGGCGTCATTTCTTCCCACTGTGGCCCGGGAACTTTGGGGGTATTATTTTTAACGGTATGATTTCTTTTGACGATTTTCAGATTTTAATAGACGAGATCATCGAGACCTTTCCGGAAGAATTTTTCCGTGAACTGAACGGCGGGGTGTTTGCGCGCGAATACGCAAAGCAGCATCCCGCCAGTTTTCACGGGGATCTTTTTATTATGGGGGAATACTGCGTCCAGAGACATCTGGGGCGCTTCATCGTCATCTATTACGGCTCCTTTGCGCAGGTGTACGGGTATCTTTCGGACGAGGAGCTGGCGGTGCAGCTTCGCAGAGTGCTCCTGCACGAGTTCCGGCACCATCTGGAATCCCTGGCGGGAGAGCGGGACCTGGAGATTGAGGACGCGGTGCGGATCGCAGAATACCGCGCGCGAAACGCTGATCCGTCATAGCCGGTGCTTAAAAAGCATGGCGAAGGTAAGTTTGATGTCAGTGAAAAATTGAAATGGAGTAAAATGTAAACAATTTAAAAAGAACAGTTGACATTTGTCGGCTGTTCTTTTAAAATTGGAACGTAAACTAAAAATAAATAAAAGTTTACAATCTGCCAAAAGGAGAATCATCATGAAAAAAGAACAGAAGTTGTCCGTAAGATCCGCCGCTCTCACAGGGATGTTCGTGGCGGTACTGGCTGTACTCTCACAGCTTTCCATTCCGCTTCCGTCCGGCGTGCCGATCACTCTGCAAACCTTCGCCGTAGCACTGACAGCCTATGTGCTTGGCCCGAGGCTGGGCACGGCGGCGACGGCTGTCTACATACTGCTGGGTGCTGTTGGACTGCCGGTTTACGCAAATTTCAGTTCCGGTATAGGCGTGCTGCTGGGCATGACCGGCGGTTTTCTGTGGGGATTTCTGGTCATGGCTGCCCTGTGCGGGCTCGGCGTGCGGCAGAAAAAGAAAGTGTTTCTTGCGGCGCTGAGCGCGGCCGGTCTGGCGGCGTGCCATCTCATAGGGATCCTCTGGTTCATGAAAGTGACGGGCACAGGTTTTGTGCAGGCCGCATTGGCGGCGTCGGTGCCCTATCTGATAAAAGACGCGGTTTCCGTGGCGGCGGCCTGGGTGGCCGCGCAGGCCATACAGAGGGCGCTGGCCGCAGCGAGCCTCACGCCGGAGGTGTGAGCTCATGCCAAGAGACGGATCTGTGCCAGGCTGTGCGCCTTTGGGAAACAGTGCGCAGCGCGTGGGAAAGAAATGGATGGACGGCGCGAGGAGACTGCGGGTGCACCATGTGCTCTGCCTTCCGCTGTACCGCGGAAACGGATACAGCGATGCGTTCTGCGAGAATATGGAACAGACGACCCGATGGCTTAGGGAATATCCGGATGAACCGGTCCTGGCAGTCTGCGAGCCGGATATGGTCTGCGCAGGCTGCCCGAACCTGACGGCGTGGAACGGGTGCAGGTCGAGCGGGAGAAGCGTGGACGAAAAGGATCGGAATCTGGCCAGGCTCTTTGGCATCTGCCCGGGGCAAAAATATACCTGGCAGGAACTATTGGATCTCGCAGGGAAGAACCTTACCGCCGCGGAGTTTGAAGCTTCTTGCAGAAACTGTGAGTGGTACGGAAAAGGATTGTGCTCGTATGAGAAATGGAAAGACAGTGCACAAATATAAATCCGGCGGAAGCGGCTTCCCGCTCCCGCCGGTGCAGGATTATTTCCCGGAAAATGCCTGCGCAATGGGCGAATCCGACGGCAGGACTATGGTCTTGCTGCCGCCCGTCATAGACGCCTTCAGGGCGTCCAGGCTGCGCACGTAGGAATAAAAATCCGTCTTCTCCTCGTCGGAGTACGCGTCCGCCAAGATGCGCATGTACTCGGCCTCGCCCTCCGCCACCAGGATCTCCGCCTGGCGCTCGGCGTCGGAGATCTGGATCGCAACTTCCTTGTCCGTGGTGTTGCGGATGACCTTCGCCTCGGAGTTTCCTTCCGCCGTGTAGGTGGCCGCGATATTGTTCCGCTCGGAGATCATGCGCTCGTAGACCGACGCCTTGTTGTCATCCGGCAGGTCGAGCTGCTTCATATCAAAGAGCAGCAGTTCGATGCCGTACTGGGAAAGATTGTCGCCGATGCTGTTTACCACGGCCTCCGCCAGCTTGCCGTCGCGCCCGCTGATCACTTCGTCCTGCGTCATGCTGCCGATGGTGTTTTTTGTGGCGTTATACACCGCCGTGTTGATACGGTTCTCCGCGTTGCTCATGGATGAGTTCAGCGACTGGGCAAACTTCAGGGGATCCGATATGCGCCAGAGCACATAGCTGTCTCCGATCATCGTCTTCTTCTCTTTCGTGATCACATCCGAGGGGACCAGGTCGTACAGCAGGATCTCCTTGGGCAGCGTGCTTGCCTCCTGTACAAACGGAGCCTTGAGGCTGAATCCCTCGCGGTCGATGACCCGCACCACTTTCCCAAACTGGCGGATCAGGGTATATTCATTTTTCTGGGTAATGACGACCGACGACGCCAGAAGGATCAAAGCAGCCACCGCCGCCGCTATGCCGCCGATCAGAATACCTTTTTTCTTCATCGCTATTTCGCCTCGCTTTCATTTGTCTGCTGTGTCTGTGCCTGCTGTGTCTGCTGCGGATCCGCCGCTCCCGCAAAGGATTCCAGGGGCAGTACTTTCTGTACGCCGTCCCCGCTGTCGATGATGACCTTCATGCTGGGCAGCACTTCCTCCATCGTCTCGTAGAACATACGCTGCTTGGTAACCACCGGATTCTTGCTGTATTCCTCGTACATGGCGTTAAATCTGGCCACCTGCGCCTCCGCCTCGTTGATGCGCATCTGCTTCTGCGCCTCCGCGTCCTTAATGATCTGGTCCGCGGACGCCTCCGCCTCGGGCAGCTTCTCGTTGCGGTACTTGTTGGCGTTATTTAAAGCCGTCTCCTTGCCCTGCTTGGCGTTCTCCACGGCCTTAAACGCCTGCACCACCTCCGAGGTGGGCGGTTCGGAATCCTGCATGGTGATATTTACCAGCTGGATGCCGATGTCGTGCTGCTCCAGCTTTTCTGTGATCATGTCCTTGATCTTGGACTGGATCTCGCCTTTCCCGGTGGTCAGGACATCGTCCACCGGATAGCTGCCGATGACCGTGCGGATGCAGCTCTGCGACACATTCTTCAGGATGACCTCCGGCTGATACGACGCGTACAGATAGTTCACCGGCTCCACAATGCGGTATTCCACAAAGAAATCCACATTGATGAAGTTGTAGTCGGACGTGATCATCACGCTCTCGGAATCGATGCTCTCGTTGGTTGCCAGGTCATAGCCGATGGGGAAACCCTGAATGGTGGTGTTGACCTTGCGCACCTTCTGGATGAGCGGGATCTTAAAATGAAGTCCCGTCTCGGACACCGCCTTCGGATTGCCGAAGGTTACCAGCACGGCCTGCTCCTGTTCGCCGATCTGGTAGAAGGAATCGTTCCCCAGAAGCACCGCCGCGAGGACGATCAGGGCGATGACCGTGGCAATGCCCGCCGTATTTCTGATCTTTTTGTTTTTTCTGCGCTTTTTTTCATTTCTTTCCAGCTCTTCCGGATCAATGGTCCGGCCGCTGTCGTTGTGAAACATATCCATGTTTTACCCTCCCGTAATTTCTCTGCTTGTCTGCTGGTTTCTGTCCCAAAAGAAAAGAACTGTCCCCTGATACCAAAAGAGACTTTCATTTCAGTGTATACCCTGAAATAAAAGTCTCGCTATTTGCTCACATGAGGCGGATATTTCTATCGTCCTGACGCTCCATGTACCACCTGATTTGATATGCGGTGGCAGCTACTCCCTTTTCTTTGATAATTTTTTAACACAATCTGAGGGACTTGTCAAGTAGTTTTTTTAATTTTATTGCCGGTGTGGGACAAATATTGAGACAGGCGAGGATAACATTGACTTTTTCCCGGGGAAATAATAAAATAATAACAGTTTTGATCGCCTTTGTGCGGCGGGATATCTGAGACGGCTTAAGGAGCGGGACAGGAGGGAGTTATGTCGGCAACACCGTTGAAATGTAAAATGTGCGGCGGCAATATCGTGCTGAGCGGGGAAACACATGGAGTATGCGACAGCTGCGGCTGCGAGGTAACTTTGCCCAAAGTGGAGGACGACAGCAGCATACAGATGTACAACCGTGCAGATCAGTCGCGCCGGAAGGGAAACTTTGACCGGGCCTATTCGGCATATGAGCATCTTGTGGCGGAGGATCCCGAAGATGCCGAAGCCCACTGGTGCCTCATGCTCTGCCGGTACGGCGTAGAATATGTGCAGAACACGGTGACGGGAGACTATGTTCCCACGATCAGCCGTGTGAACCCGGCCCCGGTCCTGGAAGATATAGATTATCTGGCGGCCTTGAAATATTCCGATGAAGAAACCGCGGCGATCTACCGGCGCGAGGCGGAGCGCATTGAGCAGATATGCCGGCAGTATATGGAAATTGCCCGAAACGAGACGCCGTACGATGTTTTTATCTGCTATAAAGCGACGGACGACCAGACGAAACAGCGGACTCTGGACAGCGTGATCGCGCAGGATATCTATGAAGCCCTGACGGAGAGAGGGCTGAAGGTATTCTTTTCCCGGATCAGCCTGGCGGATAAAGTGGGGGAGGCATACGAACCGTACATATTTGCGGCGCTCAATTCCGCAAAGGTAATGCTGCTGGTGGCAACCAGAAAAGAACATCTGGAGGCACGCTGGGTCAGAAATGAATGGAGCAGATATCTGGCGTTCATGCGCAAAGATCCCACGCATCATATCATTCCGGTCTTTGCGGGGATGAGTCCGGGCGATTTTCCGGCGGAGATCCCCGGCTATCAGGGGGCCGACATGGGGCGGCCGGATGCCATGCGGGACCTGACGGAAAATGTTATGGGGATCGTCGGACGGCATACAGACGTGGTCATGCCGGTACACACCGAAGACAGACAGGATCAGAGTACAAAAAATCAGCTGAAGGCGGTCGAGCTTCAGCGCAAAGTGGGAGCGTCGCCTGCTTCCTATGTCGCGGAGCAGATCCACATGAGATGGCCGGATCTGTATGTGCCCTATCAGAACATGTGTCTGAAATACGGCAGGGATGCGAAAAATCCGGTGACAAAGGCCGCTGCTCTGGCGGTCAGCTTTGTAGGTATGCTGCTGGGCCTGCTGGCAGCGCTGGCTCTGATCTATTACTTCAACCGGCCGGAAGACCGTCCGGACGGATCAGTAGGAGTTTTCCTTATTTTTCTGATCGTTGTCAGCCTGGTCTGTTCCGTGATCTCGATACGGGCCATCCGCGGCAAAGGCTGCGGGATCATCCGCATCGTGCTGGGCCTTGGCGTCTATTTCTTATGTCTGATGCTGAGCGGAGCATTGTTTCTGAAATTCTATGAAACATATGTGGGAGACCGCAGGGAAGTCCCATTTGGACCGTTTCTGGCAAGCCTCTATCTTGCATTGATATCGCTTATGATCGTGCCCTGCCTGTGGAAGCTGATCAAGGCGGGAAGATTTGAGATCCAGAAAAAGAAACGGGAAAAGTTTTATGAGCGTCATATCCGCTCCGCGGAGGAACAGATCCGGGCGGAACTGAATGCAGAGTGGAAACAGGCGACGGGTGTGGATGACTGGCTGGCGGAAGAGCTGCTGAGCGGCTGGAATGGCCGATAAAGGACAAAGTGTGGGGATAGAGAGATGACGATATTAAAATGTAAGATATGCGGCGGAAATATCGTTCTGACCGGGCAGTCGCACGGCGTGTGCGACAGCTGCGGCACAGAGGTAACGCTGCCAAAGATGGATGACGAGGTGCGGGCAGAATTGTATAACCGTGCAAACTATGCACGCCAGACAGGCGATTTTGACCGGGCATATTCGGCGTTTGAGCACATTGTTTCCGGGGATCCGACAGACGCGGAAGCACATTGGTGTCTGGTGTTGTGCCGGTACGGGATCGAATATGTGCAGGACGCGGTCACAGGGGAGAGAAAGCCCACCTGCAGCCGTGTCAATTATGATCCTATTCTGGAGGACATGGATTACCGGGAAGCGCTCCGCTACTCGGATGAATATACACAGGAATTATACCGGCGCGATGCTCTGCAGATCAACCGCATCCTGCAGAAGTATGTGGAGATTGCCCGAAAAGAACCGCCGTACGACGTGTTTATCTGTTTCAAAGCCCTGGATGACAGCGGGAAACGGACCCATGACAGCGTGATCGCGCAGGATATCTATGACAAGCTCACAGAAAAAGGGCTGAAGGTATTTTTCTCGCGCATCACGCTCCAGAACAAGCAGGGAGAATCTTATGAACCGTACATTTTTGCGGCCCTTTCTTCCGCCAAGGTCATGATCCTGGTGGCTACCGATCGGGACCATCTGGAGGCGCGCTGGGTAAAAAATGAGTGGAGCCGCTATCTGGCGATGATGCGCACGGATAAGAGCAGACATATCCTGCCGGTGTTTTCCAATATGGATCCGGATGACTTTCCCATGGAGATCCCAACTTATCAGGGGATCGACATTGGACAGGTGGGGGCCATGCAGGATCTGGTGCGCGGCGTCCAGAAGCTGACAGATCATCTGGAGGGCGGAAATGCCAGGACGGCAAATACGGATACACAGCCCGTCAGGACGCTGACCGAGGCGGAGAAGCGCATCGGAAAGCTGTCGATGATCAAGCTGGTAAATTCAAGCGGTTCCAACACGACAACGAAGCTGTTTGAAAATTACAGCTACTCGGCTGCTATTGACCTGGATCAGTTTTCTGTGATCGTGTTCCACGTAGATTTTCTGAAGCCATGCACGGAGGCGAGAGACGTCTCATTTGGCCGCGCGATCTATGATGAGCTTGGAAATTTGGTAAACAGGCATGAATCTTCGATCCGGATGAGCACCGGCGACGATCGTATCGGGCAGGCTGTGGAGATCAAAAAGAACGGGAACATTCTGATGCCGCCCGGAGTCTACACGGCAGAGTTTTGGGTGGAAGATTCCGCCGCGTACCGCTATCGGTTCCAGATCGTCTCGCGCAAATGGAATGCGGGCGGACTGCAGGTGCCGCAGGCGGAAAGAGAGAAGCAGGAGCAGAAAAATAAGGAGCTTGAGGCGAGACAGAAAGCGATCAGTGCCCTGCAGGAAAAGATCGGCGATACCCGCAAGTATCTCACGGATAATCTGATCAAGAAAGTGCCTGAGCAATACGAGGGCTATATGGCTTGTGTGAAGCGCTGCCGCGATCTGGAGGACAAATGTCCCAAATGTCTCTGGCGCCCGCGCTTAGGCCTGGTCATCATGGTTCTGATGTGGCTGTGCGGAGGCATCCTGTTCTGGACGGTAAGCAGAAAGATCGGGCTGATGCTGGCCATAGGAAGTACCATCTTCTTTGTCATTCCGCTTCAGGGCATCCTGGGCTGGGAGGATAAAAAGAAGTACCGCATGATCCTTCCCATGGCCGTGTTCATCTTTCTGTTCTTTAAACTGATCGCTCCGCTGATCTATGACATTTATGATACGATAGAAACATTAGACTTTGCCGGAATGGTTCCGATTTTTTTGAAGGTCATGATACCTTCCGGACTGCTCATCGTGCTGATGGCACTGCTCTGGCACAGGCGCTATAATACCTCTAAAGTGCTGATGAAGGCCGTACAGAAGGCAAAGGATTACCACGCGCAGTATCTGTACCCGGCCGAGCGGATGATCCAGCAGGAGCTGGATGAAGAGTATAAAAAATTTACGGGTTCTGAAAATCCGGTGAAACTTGGCACGATCTTAGATGAGAAAGAGATGTGGGAGGGAAAACAGTGAAGCTGAAATTTTTGGATGTTATCAAATATGAGGGAAATAACGACACTCTGGTCTGGAAACATCCGTCGGAGGATTTTAATACTTCGTCAACACTGATCGTGCATGAGACGCAGAATGCAGTGTTTTTTAAGAATGGACAGATCGCCGATGTACTGGGACCGGGCAGATATCCGCTTCGGACTGCAAACATCCCGGTTTTGAGAAGGCTGCTCAACCTGCCGACGGGCGGAGTCTCCACCTTTCACTGCGAGGTGTACTTTGTCAATATGACGGAGATCATGGCGCTGAAATGGGGAACGAACGGAAAGATCCAGTACATAGAGCCGAACTACAACTTTCCCATGGAGCTTGGCGCAAGCGGGGAGATGAGCCTTCGGGTCCGCGATTCCCGGACATTTCTGGTAAGACTTGTGGGCACAGAGAAGGAACTTACCCCGGAAGGGTTGGTGCGCTATTTCCGCTCCCTGATGATGACCCGGGTAAAATCTTACCTCGCCCGTTATATCAAAGAACAGTCGCTGAATATTTTTGAGATCGACAGTCAGCTGGATATCTTATCCGATGCGATGAAAGAGCGGATGGTGCAGGATTTTGCCGAGTACGGGGTCGACCTGGTGCAGTTTTTCATCTCCACGGTGGTGCGCCCGGAGGACGATCCGGAGTATATCCGTCTCCGAAAGGCCGCACAGACGCGGTACACTGATATTTTTGAAGCGCAGACGCGCCAGCAGGTGGATCTGATCCGCCAGCAGACGGAGGCGCAGAAGCGCGTGCTCGAAGCGCAGTCTATCGCGGAGAAGCGCCGTCTCGAGGGCTATACATATCAGGAAGAACGCGGCTTTAACGTTGCGCAGCAGATCGCCGGAAATGAGAGCAGCGGACAGTTCAGCAATCTGGGAATAGGACTGGGAATGATGGCGGGAGTGGGAGGCGCTCTGGGCGGCAGTGTGAGCAATCTGATCGGAGGCGCCCTGGGATCCATGCCGGGGAATGCGCCGCAGGGGAATATGCCGCAGGGAAATGCAGCTCCGGGGAACGCGCCGCAGGGAAATGCAGCTCCGGGGAACGCTCCCTGGGGAAACACACCCCAGGCAGGCGGGCCTCAGGCAGCAGGCGGACCCCAGGCAGGCGGGCCTCAGGCAGGAGAGGCCGGCACACGGGTCTGCAAATGCGGAGCCGTTCTGCAGCCGGGCGCCAGATTCTGCCACGTCTGCGGTGCGGAGCAGATAACGGTGTGTCCAAACTGCGGCAGGCCGGTGACCCCGGGCAGCAATTTCTGCGCAGGATGCGGACAGAAGCTGTAGTATACCGCGCTGCTTTTTAAAAATTACAAAAATCTGTCGAATTTTCTTTTTTATAAAAATAGACAAGCCCGCAAATTTGTGGTATGATGGACTCATAATTCTGTGAGATTTATGGGTGCAGCCCGTTTGCGGGCTTGTTTTGTATGTCCGGACATCCTGAATGTCACAGGGAAAAGAGAATCAAGGAGGATATCAAAAATGGCAAGAAAAATGAAGACCATGGATGGTAATCAGGCTGCTTCTCATGCGTCATACGCTTATACAGATGTAGCGGCCATTTACCCCATCACTCCTTCATCTGTAATGGCGGAGCATACAGATGAATGGGCAACGCAGGGCAGAAAGAACATTTTCGGACAGGAAGTGCAGGTTACGGAAATGCAGTCTGAGGCCGGCGCGGCAGGTGCTGTGCACGGTTCCCTGGCGGCAGGCGCTCTGACCACCACCTACACGGCTTCCCAGGGTCTGCTCCTCATGATCCCGAATCTGTACAAGATCGCGGGCGAGCAGCTTCCGGGCGTGTTCAACGTGTCCGCACGTGCGCTGGCGAGCCACGCGCTCTCCATCTTCGGCGATCACTCCGATGTGTATGCATGCCGTCAGACCGGCGCGGCTATGCTGTGCGAATCTTCCGTGCAGGAAGTTATGGATCTGACTCCGGTGGCGCACTGCGCAGCCATCAAGGGCCGCATCCCGTTCATCAATTTCTTTGACGGTTTCCGCACATCCCACGAGATCCAGAAGATCGAGACCTGGGATTACGAAGATCTGAAGGACATGGTGGATATGGATGCCGTTGAGGCGTTCCGCAACCATGCTTTAAATCCGAATCATCCGTGCCAGAGAGGATCCGCCCAGAACCCGGATATCTTCTTCCAGGCGAGAGAGGCCTGCAACCCGTACTATGACGCCCTTCCGGCTATCGTGCAGGAGTACATGGACAAAGTAAACCAGAAGATCGGCACAGACTACAAGCTGTTCAACTACTACGGCGCCGCGGATGCGGAGAAAGTCATCGTGGCCATGGGCAGCGTCTGCGATACCATCGAGGAGACCATCGACTACCTGATGGCGGCAGGCGAGAAGGTGGGCGTTGTGAAGGTCCGCCTTTACAGGCCGTTCAGCGCGGAGGCGCTCATCGCGGCGATCCCGGAGACGGTAAAACAGATCTCCGTATTAGACAGGACCAAGGAGCCGGGCGCTCTCGGCGAGCCGCTCTATCTGGACGTTGTTGCGGCTCTGAAGGGCAGCAAGTTCGATTCCGTTCCGGTATTCACGGGCCGCTACGGCCTGGGTTCCAAGGATACCACGCCGGCGCAGATCGTCGCGGTATTCCACAACACCGATAAGAAGAAATTTACCATCGGCATCGAGGACGATGTGACCAATCTGTCCCTGCCGCTGGGCGAGCCGCTGGTTACCACGCCGGAGGGCACCATCAACTGCAAGTTCTGGGGCCTTGGCGCAGACGGTACCGTGGGCGCGAACAAGAACTCCATCAAGATCATCGGCGACAACACCGATATGTACGCACAGGCTTACTTCGATTATGACTCCAAGAAGTCCGGCGGTGTGACCATGTCCCACCTGCGCTTCGGCAAGAAGCCGATCAAATCCACCTACCTCATCCACAAGGCGAACTTCGTGGCGTGCCACAACCCGTCCTATGTGAGAAAGTACAACATGGTGCAGGAGCTGGTGGACGGCGGCACCTTCCTTCTGAACTGCCCGTGGGATATGGCAGGCCTGGAGGAGCATCTGCCGGGTCAGATGAAGAGCTTCATCGCAAACCACAACATCAAATTCTATGTGATCGACGGCATCAAGATCGGCAAGGAGATCGGACTTGGCGGACGTATCAACACGGTTCTGCAGTCTGCATTCTTCAAACTGGCGAACATCATTCCGGAAGAGCAGGCCATCGACCTGATGAAGGCTGCCGCGAAGGCGACCTACGGCAGGAAGGGCGACGCCATCGTTCAGATGAACTATGACGCTATCGACGCCGGCGCGAAGCAGGTGGTGGAGATCCAGGTTCCGGACAGCTGGAAGAACGCTGCGGACGAGGGCCTGGCCACGACGAAGGCATCCGGCTCCAGAAAAGATGTGGTAGATTTCGTAAACAACATTCAGAGCAAGGTAAATGCGCAGGAAGGCAACACGCTTCCGGTATCCGCATTTAAAGATTATGTGGACGGCTCCACACCGTCCGGCGCGGCTGCATATGAGAAGCGCGGCATCGCGGTGGATATCCCTGTGTGGAATCCGGACAACTGCATCCAGTGCAACAGATGTTCCTACGTCTGCCCGCACGCTGTCATCCGTCCCATCGCTATGACGGAAGCGGAAGCCGCCGCGGCTCCGGAAGGGCTGAAGACGCTGCCGCTCACCGGCATGACCGAATACAAGTTTGCCATGGTAGTATCCGCTTACGACTGTACCGGATGCGGTTCCTGCGCAAATGTATGTCCGGGCAAGAAGGGCGCCAAGGCGCTTACCATGGCGAACATGGAAGCGAACGCAGACAGCCAGAAGTACTTTGATTACGCGGTAGAGCTGCCCATCAAGACCGATGTGGTAGAGAAGTTCAAAGAGAACACCGTAAAGGGCAGCCAGTTCAAGCAGCCGCTCCTTGAGTTCTCGGGCGCATGCGCAGGCTGCGGCGAGACTCCGTATGCGAAGCTGATCACACAGCTGTTCGGCGACAGAATGTACATCGCGAACGCGACAGGATGCTCCAGCATCTGGGGCAACTCCTCACCGTCCACACCGTACACCGTAAACAAGAAGGGCCAGGGTCCCGCCTGGGGCAACTCCCTGTTTGAGGACAATGCAGAGTACGGCTACGGCATGTTCCTCGCGCAGAAAGCGATCCGCACGGGCCTGAAGGCGAAGGTGGAAGACCTGGTTGCCAACGGCGGCAATGAGGATGTGAAGAAGGCGGGCCAGGAATGGCTGGATACCTTCAGCGTAGGCGCGACGAACGGCGCTGCAACCGACAAGCTGATCGCGGCTCTGGAAGCCTGCGGATGCGACAAGGCAAAAGAACTCTTGAAGAGCAAAGATTACCTGGCAAAGAAATCCCAGTGGATCTTCGGCGGCGACGGCTGGGCTTATGACATCGGCTTCGGCGGCGTGGACCATGTTCTCGCCAGCGGACAGGACATCAACATCATGGTGTTCGACACCGAGGTTTACTCCAACACAGGCGGCCAGTCCTCCAAAGCTACCCCCACCGGCGCGGTTGCGCAGTTTGCGGCGGGCGGCAAGGAAGTGAAGAAGAAAGATCTGGCCGGCATCGCCATGACATACGGCTATGTATATGTGGCGCAGATCGCCATGGGCGCGGACTATGCGCAGACCGTGAAAGCGATCTCCGAGGCGGAGGCTTATCCGGGACCGTCCCTGATCATCGCCTACGCTCCGTGCATCAACCACGGTATCAAGAAGGGTATGAGCAAGGCTCAGACCGAGGAAGAGCTGGCTGTGAAGTCCGGCTACTGGTACAACTTCCGCTTCAATCCGGCTCTGGCCGCGGAGGGCAAGGATGCCTTCACGCTGGACAGCAAGGCTCCGGAGTACGAAGGATATCAGGAATTCCTGGACGGCGAGGTGCGTTACAACTCCCTGAAGCGCGCGAACCCGGAGAAGGCCGCAAGGCTCTTCGCGAAATCCGAGGCCGAGGCAAAGGCAAAGCACGCTCATTTGAGCAAGCTGGTTGGCCTGTATGCCGCAGACAAGGAAGAATAAGAAAAACAGGATCGATCTTAGCGGCAGGCGCTCGAAAGAGCGCCTGCTGTTTTTCTTGCAAATCTTGTCTGCAATGGGTATAATATCAATAATGGACAAAGCGGCATGATATGCCGGAAGAACAGTACGAAAAGGGAGGATCACAGTGAGCACAAGAAAAACATGGATCAAAAGAACAGCGACATTTTTGGCGGCGGGCACGATAGCGGCGTCGGCCTGTATTCCCGCGGGCGCGGCGGATTCCTATCTCTCTTATGAAAAAGAGAATTTAAAAAAGACGACAGAGCGGCTGGAGGCACAGTGGGATAAGAATATAGAACAGTTCCGTCAGGACGGATTTGGCGGATCTGTGGATATTTCCCTCCACCTGCAGGATGTGGCGCGCAGCATCCTGGGCTTTTTTGTGCCGCTGGATATCTCCTGGGCGGACAGCGCGGCCATCCGCATGGGCATGGGAGCGAAGGACGGAGATATAAATCTGGGCCTGGGCCTGTATCTCAACGATACCCAGATCGCCACCCTGGAGCTGCCGATCCGCATAGGGGAAGAAATGGCCTATCTGCGCATCCCGGAGCTCTCGGAATATTATCTTTCCGCTCCTCTGACGTTTGAGGGCGGCTCAAAGGAGGAGAGCAAGGAACTGCTGCAGAAGATCTACGACCCGGAATATGTGACGGATCTTCTGCCGGACGCCGGGACAGCGGGAGAGCTTCTGGAGCGCTACGGGGATATTCTGCTGTCCTATGTGACAGACAGCACAAGCGCGGAGGAGACCGTGCAGGTGTCCGGCGTGGAGGAAACCTTCACGGTGCATGAGGGAAGGATCGGGGCGGACGCTCTGATGCAGGCAATGCAGCAGATCATAAAGACCGCCAGAGACGATGCCCAGATCAAAGAGGTTATCGAGCGATTTGCGCAGATATTACCGGAAAATATCGATCTGTATGAGATGTTCCAAAACGCGGCGGACGAGTATGCAGATAATTGGGAGCATATGGGAGATCCGGGGGAGGGAAATTATATCTCCTCGAAAGTCTGGGAAGGCGCGGACGGCCATACGGGCGGGCGCGAATTGGCCATCTACGCGGAGGGCGAAAAAGAGGCATCTTATTCCTGGATGAGCACGAGACAGGATGACCGGACGGGCCTGCTCTGCTCTATGGAACAGGCGGGCCAGTCTTTCGGGCTTGCGGGCAGCGGCGTGATCACGGACGGACTGCTGGACGGCACCTATACTCTGCAGGTGAGCGGAACGGATCTGCTTCAGATCGAGGTGGAAGACTATTGCAATGACCAGGAGAGCGGCGATCTGGAGGGCACGTACACGGTCAAGCTTCTTACATCCGAGGGGTCGGCTGACGGGATGTCTGCTTTTGCCAATTATGCTTTGAAGATCCGGATCTCCCGTGATAAAGACGCGGACAGCGCAGTGCTGGAGGCGGGCCTTCTGATCGCCGGCGAGGAGCTGGGAAGCCTGCGCCTGGAGGGACTTCCGCGGTCGGAGAATGTTCCGGCATCTGTGTCGGAGTCCGCGAATGCTCTGAATCCCAATGATCAGGAGGATCTTCAGACCTATCTGGCGGATATCACTCCGGGGAATCTGATGGACAACCTTCACGCGGCAGGCGTTCCGGATGAGTTACTGCAGCAGCTGGCCAGCCTGATCATGGGGATGGCAGCGAACCAGGGGAACAGCCAGAACGCACAATAAAGGGCTGCACAGACCGCGCGCTGTCCGGCAGGGATGAAAATAAAAAATGAATGATGGAGGGTGCTTATGTTTCGCAGTTTACCGGAATATGATGTGATAAAGACAGAGAAGATCGAGGACGTGAAATCTGTGTGCACGCTGCTCCGCCACAAAAAGAGCGGGGCGCGGGTCATGCTGCTGGAGAACAAGGATGAGAACAAGGTGTTCAATATCTGTTTCCGCACGCCGCCCACGGACAGCACCGGGGTGGCGCACATCCTGGAGCACAGCGTGCTGTGCGGAAGCAAAAAATTTCCGTCCAAAGACCCGTTTGTGGAGCTGGCGAAGGGTTCTCTGAACACCTTCCTCAACGCGATGACCTACCCGGACAAGACCATGTATCCGGTGGCGAGCTGCAATCTTGCGGATTTCTGCAATCTGATGCATGTGTATATGGACGCGGTGCTGTTCCCGAATATATATGATAAGGAAGAAATTTTTCGCCAGGAGGGGTGGAGCTACATCCTGGAGAACCCGGAAGATGAATTGATCTACAACGGCGTGGTGTACAACGAGATGAAAGGCGTGTTCTCCTCGCCGGACGACGCCCTGGAGCGGAGGATCATGGATTCCCTGTTCCCGGACACGCCCTACGGCGTGGAGTCGGGCGGCGACCCGAAGGCGATACCGAAGCTGAAATATTCCGAGTTCCTGTCCTTCCACAGCCGCTATTACCATCCCTCCAACAGCTACATTTATCTGTACGGCGACATGGACATGGAGGAGCGCCTGGCGTGGCTCGACCGGGAATATTTGAGCAGATACGACGTGCTGGAGATCGACTCCGAGATCCCGCTCCAGAAACCGTTTGAAAAGCCGCTGGAGCTTACCTGCGCCTATCCCATCTCCGACACGGACGAGGAGAAGGACAATGCCTATCTGGCCTGGAGCGCGGTCATCGGGACGGCAAAGGACGTGAAGCTGTCCATGGCCATGGCGGTGCTGGAATATGTGCTGCTCTCGGCCCCGGGCGCGCCGCTGAAACAGGCCCTTCTGGACGCCGGCATCGCAAAGGACGTGGAGGGAAATTACGACAGCGGGATCCTGCAGCCCATCTTTTCGGTGGTGGCGAAGTACACCAACGCCAAGGATCGTGAGCGCTTTGTCTCCGTCATCCGGGAGACTCTGGAAAAACTGGTGCGGGACGGCTTGGAGCAAAAGACCATTCTGGCGGCCATCAACAATATGGAGTTCCGCACCAGGGAGGCGGATTTCGGACAGTTCCCGCGGGGGCTGATGTACGGCATCAACGCGTTCGACAGCTGGCTGTACGATGAGGACGCGCCCTTCGACTATCTGCGGGAGCTGGAGGCCTACCGGTTCTTAAAAGAGCAGGTGGGAAGCCGCTATTTTGAGGAACTTATTCAGACCTGGCTTTTGGACAACACCCATGTGTCCGTCGTGACCATGGTTCCGGAAAAAGGCCTTACCGACCGGGAGGAGGAGCAGGTTAAAAAAGAGCTCGCCGATCTCAAGGCGTCCCTCTCCCCGGAGGAGATCGCAGATCTGACAGCGCGCACAAAGCGGCTCCGAGCTTTCCAGGAGACGCCGTCCACAGAGGAGGAGCTGGAGGCCATTCCCCTGCTGCGCCTCTCCGACATTAAAAAAGAGACAGAGCCCCTTTGCAACCGCGAGATCGATGCGGATGGGGCGAAGCTGCTGTACCACGAGGTGGACACCAACGGCATCGCTTATCTGGACCTGCTGTTCGACATCGACGGCATCCCGGAGGAGTATACGGAGTACCTCGGCATTCTGAAAAGTGTGCTGTGCTTTGTGGACACGGAGCACTTCGGTTACCGCGAACTGAGCGACGAGATCAACATCCATTCGGGCGGCATCTCGGCGGCGCTGGATGTGTTTGCGAACGTCTCCGAACCGGGAAAGATCTGCAAAAAATTTGGCATGAAATCCAAAATGCTCTACGAGCAGATCGATTTTGTGTTTGATATGCTGGAGGAGATCCTGTTTACCTCCAAACTGACAGATGAAAAGCGCCTCTACGAGATCATCGCCAACCTGAAGTCGCGGCTGCAGTCCCGGCTCACCTGGGCGGGGCACACCACGTCGGCCGTGCGGGCCATGTCCTATTTCTCCGGGGTGTCGCGCTTCAACGACCGCACCGGCGGCATCGCGTTCTATAAGCTGGTGGAGTCCATAGAGGAACGGTTTGAGGAGAAAAAAGGAGAGCTCATATCGATCTTAAAGAACCTGCTGGGGCGCATCTTCAGCAGGGGCAGTCTGCTGGTAAGCCTGACCGCGGAACCGGAGGCGGAAGATAAAGTGCAGAAGCGTGTGGCGGCTCTGTGCAAAAAGCTCCCGGACGGGCAGGCGGCCGCGCCGCCCATTCCCATGACGGTGGAAAAGAAGAACGAGGGCTTTGAGACGTCCGGACAGGTGCAGTTCGTGGCCATGGCGGGCAATTTCCGCCGGGCCGGCTACCAGTATACGGGGGCCCTGCGCATATTAAAGACTATCATGGCATACGAATATCTGTGGACCAACATCCGCGTGCAGGGCGGTGCCTACGGCTGCATGAGCGGCTACGGGCGGGGAGGAGATACCTATTTTGTATCCTACCGCGACCCGAATCTGGGAAGGACCGTCCGGGTGTACGAGGGGATCGCGGATTATCTGAAAAACTTCAGCGTGAGCGACCGCGACATGCGCAAATACATCATCGGCACGATGAGCGAACTGGACACGCCCCTGCCCCCGCAGGCAAAGGGCGCGCGCTCCCTGACAGCTTATCTGAGCGGCATTACCGAGCAGGATCTGCAGCGCGAAAGGGACGAGATCCTGAGCGCGGCGCAGGACGACATCCGGGCGCTGGCCCCGCTGGTGGAGGCGGTCGTGCAGGAGCGCAATATCTGTGTGATCGGGAATGCGGCAAAGATCGAGGCGGAGAAAGAACTTTTCTATGAGAGAAAGCCGCTGATCGGGCAGGGAGCGAAGGAATGAATCTGAATTTGGAGGAAATGAGGAACAGCAAAGATAAAAAGTCCGGGTTTGCCACCCTGATCGGGCGGCCCAATGTGGGGAAGTCCACCCTGATGAACCACCTGATCGGACAGAAGATCGCCATCACATCCAGCAAGCCCCAGACCACCCGCAACCGCATCCAGACGGTCTATACCTGCGAGAAGGGGCAGATCGTGTTTTTAGATACGCCGGGCATTCACAAGGCCCGCAACAAGCTGGGCGAGTATATGGTAAACGTGGCGGAGCGCACCTTCCAGGAGGTGGATGTGATCCTGTGGCTGGTGGAGCCCACCGCCTATATCGGGGCGGGGGAGCGCCACATCGCGGAGCAGCTGAAAAAAGTAAAAACGCCGGTGGTGCTGGTCATCAACAAGATCGACACGGTAAAAAAAGAGGAAATCCTCAAATTTATCGACGTGTACCGGCAGATCTACGACTTTGCGGATATCATACCGGCGTCCGCCCTGCGCGGCCAGCACCTGGACGATATCATCGATACCATATTTAAATATCTGCCCTACGGGCCCATGTTCTACGATGAGGACACCGTGACGGACCAGCCCATGCGGCAGATCGCCGCGGAGATGATCCGGGAAAAGGCGCTGCGCAGCCTGGACGAGGAGATCCCCCACGGGATCGCGGTGGCCATCGACCGCATGGAGGAGCGCAGGGGCGGCCGGATTTACGACATCGACGCCACCATCATCTGCGAGCGCGATTCCCACAAGGGCATCATCATCGGAAAGGGCGGGGCCATGCTGAAAAAGATCGGCTCCGCCGCCCGAAGGGATATGGAAAACATGCTGGAAGCGCAGGTAAACCTGAAGCTCTGGGTCAAGGTCAAAAAAAACTGGCGCGACAGCGACTATCTGATCAAAAATTTCGGGTACGACAAGAAAGAGATTTAAGAAATTAAGGATATTTGACATGAGTGAAAGACTGGAGCTGACAGGCATGGTCCTGTCGGCGGTTCCCATGGGCGAATACGACAAGCGGCTTGTGATCCTCACAAAGGAGCGGGGAAAGATCAGCGGGTTTGCCAAAGGCGCGAGAAGACAGAATAGTCCTCTTCTGGCGGCGGCAAAGCCGTTTTCTTTCGGCGTGTTCGAATGCTATGAGGGCCGCAGCTCCTACAACATCTACCAGGCGCAGATCAGCAACTACTTTGAGCGGCTCTCCCTCGATCTCGAGGCGGCGTACTGCGGCATGTATTTTCTGGAATTTGCGGACTACTACACCCGGGAGAACAACGACGAGAGGGAGATGCTGAAGCTCCTCTACGCGGCGCTGCGCGCGCTGGAGAATCCGCGCCTGGATAACCTTCTGGTGCGCTATGTCTTCGAGCTGAAGGCCATGGTGATAAACGGGGAATATCCGGAAGTGTTCTGCTGCGCATCCTGCGGGTCGAAGGAAGATCTGGCGGCCTACTCCCACGAAAAGAACGGGATGCTCTGCGCGGACTGCGCCGCGGCCGCCCCGTGCGAGCCCGTGCTCCAGTCCACCGTCTTTACCATGCAGTATGTGGTCTCCGCGCCGGTGGAGAAGCTGTTTGCCTTTGCGGTGTCCGACGAGGTGCTGCGGGAGTTTATACGGATCCAGGAGCGCTTCCGCAAAACCTGCGTGGACCGGAAGTTCCGCACGCTGGAGACGCTGCAGGAGATATTGCCTGCCTTTGCATGGAAACCGGGCCTGTGGCGATAAAAGCCCGCCGAATTGCCCGGAGCTTCGCCCCAGGGCAATTCACACGTATTCGCAAATCGCTTCGCTCACGTGCGTTCGCGCAGCTTTTTTGCTCATACGTGATAGCGTTTCACATGCACAGCCAGGCCGGCAAGTGAACTTGCCGCCTGTCTTTGCATGGAAACCGGGCCTGTGACGATAAAAGCCCGTCGAATTGCCCGGAGCTTCGCCCGGGGCAATTCACACGTATTCGCAAATCGCTTCGCTCACGTGCGTTCGCGCAGCTTTTTTGCTCATACGTGATAGCGTT
>CANRIR010000031.1 GCA_947630735.1 uncultured Marvinbryantia sp. | reverse complement strand
TCCCGTATGATCCGCTCGCCGGTTTCCAGATGGCGCGTCAGCTCCTCTTCGGGCACCTGGGACAGCGCCCGGGAAAAAATGCGGTACTCCTGCACGACCCCCTGTCCGTGGGGAACCAGATACGCCCCGGCGTCGCTCCCCAGAGCCAGCTGGACGCCGCGCTCATAAGCCAGCGCCAGGTTTTCGCACTCCATGTCAAAGATCCGCTTTAAGACCTCGTCGTCGTAGCGCCCGCAGCCCAGGAGGTTCCCCGTGGTCACGACGGTGGGCACCCACACGCAGCCCGTGTCCGCCATGGCCTCCATGCAGTCGCGGTCGATATAGTTGCCGTGCTCGATGCTGTCCGCCCCGGCAAGCACCGCGGGCAGCACCGCCTCGCGCCCGTTGGCGTGCACCATCACGGTAAAGCCCTCCTCATGGGCAATGCGGATCATCTCCCGGATCCAGTCCTCCTCCAGGGCGTCCTCCGAGAGCAGTCCGAACGCCCGGTAATCCACCAGGCCAGACGCCATGATCTTGATGAAATCCCCTCTGCGCGCGCGCACCTCGCGCACCAGGCCCGCATATTGCTTTAAGGTGTCCGCGCCGAACCCCACAATGCCGCCGTAGTGGCCCGTCCGGTGGATCGCAAAAATAGGAGTGCGGTATTCCACCCCGTACTCCCCTGCGATCTCGCGCGCCGTCTCAGATACCCCAAAGCGGTCTCCGCCGTCCCTCACAAAAGGGACGGCAGAGTCCTGGTACGCCTGCAGGTGCTCCCGCACACGCGCTATATTCACTCCGTTTTTATGATCCTCCACCGCCGCGCGGTAGTTTTGCCCATCCATGAACAGATGGGCATGACATTCTCCAAACATAACGGTTACCGTCTTTTCAGATTCTGGAGCAGTCCGCGCACCAGCGTGTTTCCCACATTGCTGGCCACCCTGCCCATGGTCTTCATCATTTCTTTGTGCGCCTTCTCCTTCTCCCGCGCGATCCGGGCCGCCTCCTTGGCCCTCTCGGCCTCGGTCTTCGCCTGCTCTTTTGCCAGCGCCGCCTCGGCTTTCTGCCGCGCCTTTGCCTCCTCGGCCTCCAGTTTTGCCTGGATCTTGGCCTGTTCGGCCTCCTGCTTCGCCCGGATCCTGGCGGCTTCCGCCTCCGCGGCCTCCTGCTCAGCCTTCTGCTGCGCCTCCTGCGCGGCTTTTTCCTCCTCCGCGGCCCTGCGGTTCAGGAACTCATAGGCGGAATCCCGGTCCACGGCCTCGTCATACTTAGCCATCGAGACGTCCGCCTGGATGGCCGCCCGCCGCTCTTCCTCCGTGATCGCGCCCATGCGGCTCTGCGGGCAGAGGATCTTGCTCTGCTGCACGATGGTGGGCCGCCCCTCCTCGTCCAGCACGGACACCAGCGCCTCGCCGGTTCCCAGCTCCTGGAGCACATCCGCCGTGGAGAACGCCGGGTTTACGCGGAAGGATTCCGCGGCGGCCTTCAGGGCCTTCTGCTCCTTCGGCGTGTAGGCGCGCAGGGCGTGCTGGATGCGATTGCCCAGCTGCCCCAGCACCTCGTCCGGGATGTCCGAGGGGCTCTGGGTGATAAAGAAGATGCCCACGCCCTTGGAGCGGATGAGCTTTACCACCTGCTCGATCTTCTGCAGAAGCTCCGGCGTGGCGTTGTCGAACAGCATGTGCGCCTCGTCGAAGAAAAACACCATCTTGGGTTTCTCGGCGTCCCCGTACTCCGGGAGCACCTCAAAGAGCTCCGACATCATCCAGAGCATAAACGTCCCGTACATATCCGGGTAGTTCATCAGTTTTTGGGCCGCGAGCACGTTGATATAGCCTTTTCCGTTCTCGTCCGTGCGGAACCAGTCCTTCACATCCAGGGCCGGCTCGCCGAAAAACAGATCGCCTCCCTGGTCCTCCAGGTTGATGAGGGCGCGCACGATGGCACCGACGCTCTGCTTGGTAATATTTCCATAGGCCGTCACATAGTCGGCTGTGTGATCGCCCACATAGGTCAGCATGGAGCGCAGATCCTTAATATCCAGCAGGAGAAGCCCCGCGTCGTCCGCGATGCGGAACACGATGGACAGAATGTCCGACTGGGTGTCGTTCAGGCCCAGGAGCTTGCCCAGAAGCAGCGGCCCCATCTCGCTGATGGTGGTGCGCAGGGGACGCCCCTCCTCGCCGTACACGTCCCAGATGGACGTGGGGTACGCGTGGTAGCTCCAGATATCCTGCAGGCCGAATTTCTGGATGCGCTTCTGCATGTCCTCCGTATCGACGCCCGGCTGGCACATGCCCGCCAGATCGCCCTTGGCGTCCGCCAGGAACACCGGCACGCCCGCGTCGCTGAAGGACTCCGCCAGCACCTTTAGCGTGATGGTTTTCCCGGTTCCCGTCGCCCCCGCGATAAGGCCGTGCCGGTTGGCCATCCGGGGCTCGATATAGATTTTTTCTTCGCCGCTCATCGCGATCCAGATCTTGTTTTCACTGTACATGGTTTCCTCTCCCTCCTACTTTTTTTACGATTCCTTTTATACTCTTTCCCGACAGGGGTCTGGCCGTGCTCCTGGTCCAGGCGGACGGCACAAACAGCATCAGGAGCGGGAAGAGCTCCAGACGTCCCGCCAGCATGTCAAAACAGAGCACCAGTTTTGACAGCGCGGAGAACGAGGAGAAATTGCCCGTGGGGCCCACCACTTCCAGGCCGGGCCCGATATTGTTCAGCGTAACCGCAACCGAAGTGAAGTTTGTGACCAGATCCTTCTCATCCAGCGTGACGATGAGCAGGGACACCACAAACAACAGGATGTAGATGGCCAGATAGACGTTAACTGAGCGGACCACCTCGTGTTCGACGGGGCGTCCGTCCATCCGCACCTTATCCACACTGCGCGGGTGGAGCAGCATTTTGATCTCCTTGCGGATGCCCTTGATCATGATGACGATGCGGGAAACTTTGATGCCGCCGCCGGTGCTCCCGGCGCACGCGCCCACAAACACCAGGATCATCAGAATGGTCTTCGCGAGCGGGGGCCACAGGTTGAAGTCCGTGGTGGAAAATCCGGTGGTCGTGATGATGGAGCCCACCTGGAACGCGGTGTGATGAAACGCCTGGAACGCGTTGGGGAACATGGGCATCACGTTGAAGGTAATGACCAGAACGGAGATCGCGATGATCCCCAGATAGGTCAGCACTTCCTCCGACATGAGGGCCTGCTTCGGTTTCTTTTTTACCAGAAGGAAATAGGTGTTGAAATTCACGCCGAACAGAATCATAAAGACCGTGATGACAGCCTGCTGGTAGACCGTGTAGTCGGCCACGCCGCTGTTTTTTACGGCGAAGCCGCCAGTGCCGGCGGTGCCCATGGTCAGCGCGAGCGCGTCAAAAAGCGGCATGCCGCCCAAAAGGAGCAGCACCAGCTCGATGGCGGTCATGCCCATATAGATGCCGTACAGATAGAGCGCCGTGTCCCGCAGTCTGGGAACCAGCTTGCTCACGGACGGACCGGGGCTCTCCGCCTTCATCAGGTTCATAAAAGCGCCGCCCTTGTTGGGCAGGATGGCCAGGATGAACACCAGCACGCCCATGCCGCCCACCCAGTGGGTAAAGCTGCGCCAGAACAGGCACGCGTGGGACATGGCCTCCACGTCCGTCAGGATGCTGGAACCGGTGGTGGTAAACCCGGACACCGTCTCAAACAGCGCGTCCACATACTTCGGGATCTCCCGTGAGATCCAGAAGGGCAGGGCCCCCAGGATACTCAAAACAATCCAGCAGAGGGCCACCGTGACCAGGCCCTCCTTGGTGTACATCCGCTTGTCCCGCGGCTGCTTTGCCGTGAACAGAAGCCCCAAAAGCACGCACAGCGCCGCGATGACCAGGAAGGACACCCCCGCGTGGAACTCCCGGTAGATCAGGCCCACCAGGAACGGCAGCATCAGAAATCCCGCCTCAAAATAACATACATAGCCCAGCATATACCGCACAATCTGAAAATTCATCTTACTGCCCCGCCCTGCTCTTTCCCAGAATATCGCGGATGTCCCGCAGTCCGCTCCTCGTTGTCACAACCACCACGGTGTCGCCCACCTGCATGGCGTCGTTTCCGCGCGGCATGATGAGCTTCTTGCCGCGCTGGATGCAGGCTACCAGGATGTCGTCCTTCAGGTTCAGGCTCATCAGCGGGATGCCCACCACCGGCGCGTTCTCGCGGATGATGAACTCCAGGGCCTCCACCCTGCCCCCGGCGATGCGGTGCATGGTCTCCACATTGCTGCCGATGGAATTTCCGAACGCCCGGGCATAGCGGATGATGTACTCCGCCGTGATATTTTTCGGGTAGACCACCGTGTCCAGATCCATGTTGCCGATCACTTCGTCGAAGGCGATCCGGTTGATCTTGGCCACGGTCTTGATGTTCGTCTGGGTCTTTGCGTAGAGCGACAGGAAAATGTTCTCCTCGTCCATGCCCGTGAGGGCCGCAAAGGAATCCACCCGGTCCAGCCCCTCCTCGGCCAGCAGCGCCTTGTCGGTGCCGTCCCCGTGGATGATGGTGGCCTCCGGCAGCATCTGGTTCAGAGCATCGCAGACGGCCGCGTCCCGCTCTATGATGCGCACGTCAATGCCGGACGCCGTAAGGAGCTTCGCCAGATAGTAGCTGATCTTTCCCCCGCCCACGATCATGGTGCTGCGGATGGGATTGGACTCAATGCCGATCCTGCGGAAAAAGTCCTTGCTGTTCATGGGCCCGCCCACGATGTAGACATTATCTTTCTCTTTCAGCACAAAAGTCCCGTTGGGGATGGTAACCTCCTCGCCGCGCTCCACCACACACACCAGGATGTCGCAGTTCAGCCTGCCCGCGATATCCTGCACCGCGATGTCGCACAGGGGGGAACCCTCCCGCACGGGAACTTTGAAAATTTCTACTTTGCCCTGGGCGAACACCTCCGCGCTCACCGCGGACGGAAGCCGCAGGTCCCGGAAGATCTCGTTCGCCGCCGCCAGCTCCGGGTTGATGATCAGCGCCAGCCCGAGCTCCCGGATCAGAAAATCCGTCTCTTTGCTGTACTCCGGATTGCGCACACGCGCGATGGTCTGACAGTTGCCGGCCTTTTTGGCGATCAGGCAGCACATCAGGTTCAGTTCGTCGGACGGCGTGACGGCGATCAGCATATCCGCTTTTTTCACGCCGGCCTCGATCAGGGTGTCGAAGCTGATGCCGCTCCCGATATACCCCATGATGTCAAATTCGTTTACAAGCTGCTGCACACGCTCGCCGTTCGTGTCCAGAACCGTGACATTGTTGCCCTCCTGGCAGAGCTGTTCCGCCAGTACAGAGCCCACTTTCCCGCATCCCACAATGATGATCTGCATAACTTATCCTCTCGTGATCGAAAATAATAGGGCAAGCGATGCCGTAAAACCGCCGCGCCGCGCGCAGCCGGGCCTTTGGCATCATCAATACCTATATTTTACGATATATGCGGGAAATGTCAAGAGAATCTGTGTCCTGCGCCAATACCTGCGCCGATACCTGTGTGTCAGTACCTCTTCTTCTCATGCGCGCAGCAGACGGCCGCGCAGGCCAGCACGACGAGGATGCCGGCGGCGAGCGCCAGCAGGGACACCAGCAGCGTGTTTGCCAGACACCAGCGCAAAAAATCCGGGACATGCTCCTGCTGCTGCAGCGCGTTCATTAAGCTGCTTCCCCCGAATATGACGGCAAAGCCGGGCACCATGCGGACGATGCTCATGAGCTGCGGGTTTTTGATCTTCAGCAGATACGTTGCAAGGAACTCGAGCGCCATGACCGCCAGGCCGACCCCCAGGATCAGAAAAAACATCTCCGGCCTGCTGTACCACTCCGTCCTGCCCCGGATCAGCATGCTCACACTGCCGGACAACATCCCCGCAAGGCTGCAGAGAAGGATCATAAGGCTCCCGTACAGGTAGCGCCCAAACACCCGGTGCACGTGATCCGCCGGCAGAACGGCGATAAATCTGGTCTGCACAAAAAACGGCATCGTCACAAAAACCAGCCCCACAAACAGCATATAGAGATAAGCCCAGGGGATCAGCGTCTCTTTGGTAAAGGAGAGGAACAGGCCCAGGGCAAAGAAGATGCCAAACATATAGGCGTTGTTTTTCATCATCCGAAAATCCGTTTTCACACATTTTAACACTTTCATGACCTATCCCTCCATCTCCTGTATCAGATGCACAACAATCTGGTCCACCGTCGGCTTCTCCAGAACGCACTCCTTCGGCAGGCAGGCCGCGTCATCCGTGCGGATGAGGGCCTCGAAGCCCACGTCGGTGCCGCGCACGCCCAGCAGGCATTTTTTCGCGTCCGCACCCAGTTCCGGCAGGCTCCCCTTCGCCAGCAGGTATTCCTCCTGCAGCTCCTCCTTTGTCTCACAGAACACCTTTTTCCCGTTGTGGAGGAAAAAGATATAGTCCGCGATCTGCTCCAGGTCGCTTAAAATGTGGGTGGAAAACAGGATGCTCCGCTCCCCGTCGCTGATATAGTCCTGCAAAAGCTCCAGGATCTCGCGGCGCACCACCGGGTCCAGCCCGTTTGTGGCCTCGTCCAGGATCAGAAGGCTGGTATCCCGGCAGAGCACCGCCGCGAACATCAGCTTTACCTTCATGCCGCGGGAGAAGGACTTGATCTTCTTTTTCTCCGGCAGCTTCCACCTGCGGACGAGGGCGTCAAATTCGTCCGCCCGGAAGGTGGGGTAAAAATCGCGGCAGACGGCGCGGACATCGCGGACGGTAAAATCCGGCACAAAATCGTCTTTGTCGCCGATGTAGCCGATGGCCTCCCGGTACTGCACCGGCTGTTTTTCGTAGGTCATCCCGTCGATGGTGCAAAGCCCCACGTCTGCCCGGATCAGGTGGGCGATGAGGCTTAAAGTGGTGGTCTTCCCCGCTCCGTTCTGCCCCACATAGCCCATGATATAGCCCTTCGGCAGGACGAAGCTGATATCCTGCAGGGCAAAATCCCGGTACTGTTTGGTCAGTCCCGAAACCTCCAGTGTATTGCTCATAAAATGCTCCTTTCTCTGCCCTTTGCGGGCAAGATCCACGGCAGTCTATCCGCGTGAACCGCGCATTTCCTGGCGCTCTTTTAAAAGCGCTAAAAGCTCCCCGTCCTCCATGCAGATCTGCCTGGAGATGCCGATGGCCGCGTCCAGGTGTTCCTCGAGCTGGCTGCGGTACATGTCCCGCAGCATTTTGTTGTCCGTCGGAAGCACAATGCTGCCCTTCCCCTGCACGGAGGCGATGAAGCCCTCCGCCTCCAGGTCGCGGTAGGCGCGGGTTGTGGTGATCACGCTGATGCCAAGATCCTTCGCCAGCTGGCGGATGGACGGAAGCACCGTCCCCTCCGCGATCTGCCCGTTTAAGATCTGTTCTTTCATCTGCTCCCGTATCTGCGCATATATCGGGTATTCAGACTGATTGGAAAGAATCACTTTCATATCTTCCCTTCTTTCATCAAAACTCGTAACTGATGCATCACTTTTGCGCAGCGCACAAAAGAGTATATACTGTATATATAACATTATATACAGTATATACTCTTTGTCAAGAGGAATTTCCGGTTTTTTCAGATTGTCTTCCGGCCGCAAAACACGGCTCTTCCGGCAGGGCTCACGCGATCCGCCTGCGGGCCACAATGCCCTTGTGCTGCCACTTTCCCTGCGCGTACCGCAGCACGCACACGACGCCCGTGGTGATCCAGGTGGCCGCGGTGGTAAGCCAGATCGCCCAGCACCCCAAAAAGGATGAGCACGGACTGGGCGAAGCCTTTCTTCACGCGGTCCGTCCTGGCGGCCCCCATGTTCTGCCCCGCGTAGGTCGTGATGGCCGCGCCGAGGGAGCTGTAAGGCTGCTGCACGATCTGCTCGATGCGGTTGGTAATCGTAAAGGCCGCCATTACCGTGTCGCCGAAGCTGTTGACCACGAAGTTTCCCACCACAATGGAGTCCACCATATTGTAAAACTGCTGGAACAGGTTGCCAGCATGCTGGCCCATCTGCGCCAGATGAGTCTCATCCAGAAAAGCGGGGAACTGTTTGCGGGCGTGGAAACCATGATCTGCCTGTATGAAATGTTTATGGATTTCGGGAGCTATCTGGACCGCACGCTCCAGCCGGACGCAGATGCTCCTGTCCGACTCCGAGCTTTCCGTCACGGAGATCGCCTACCGGTCAGGGTTTAAGAGCATTTCCACCTTCAACCGGGTGTTCCGGCAGTACCGCGGATGCGCGCCCAGCGAATACCGGAAATATTTTCTGAAATAATGCCCGGCGGGTTTTCCTCCTACATGGAGACCCGCTCCGCGATCTCCGCCATCTTCGCGGAGTTCAGCCTGGTGTCGCCGTGCACGCGGCTGTATGACAGATAGCCGTTCATGCGGTCGATCTTGGTAAGGTTGCGCGACCCGCACTTCGGGCAGACGTCCATCTCCAGCTCCTGGTGCCCGCAGTCGTCGCAGTAGGCGAGGGAGAGGTTTACGCCCTCGTAGTAGCCCTCCTTCATGGCGCGCAGGATCAGGCTCTTGATGGCGTCCTTGTTGTAGTCGATGGGGTAGCGCACATACTGGATCTTTCCGCCGTTGCAAAGGTTCCAGAAACGGCCCTCCAGATCCTGCTTCTGGATGGGGGAGATGTCCTCCGTCACATGGCAGTGGAAGCTGTTGCTCACATAGGGCCTGTCGGACACGTTCTCCACAATGCCGTACTGCCTGCGGAACTGCTCGATCTGCAGGCCGCACAGGCTCTCCGCCGGCGTGCCGTAGATGGCGTACAGCCAGCCGTCCTCCTCCTTGTATTCGCTCACTTTCTTATTGATATATTCCATGACCTCCAGGGCAAACTGCCCGTCCTCGGCGATGGACTTGCCGTTGTAGAGCTCCTGCAGTTCGTTCAGGGCCGTGATGCCGAAGGAGGACGTCATGGGCTTCAGCAGGGATTTGATCTTGTCTTTGGGATCCAGGTGCCCGCCGTAGAAGCCGCCCTCGCAGTAGGCCAGGGGGTTGGTGGACGCGCGCATCTCGCCCAGGTATTCGTAGGTGCGCTTGTGGATGCCGCGGATCATCTCCAGATAGTAGTCCAACACCTCGTAGAAGTCGCGGCTCTCCTGCCTGGACTTGGCGAGAATCATCGGGAGGTGCAGGCTGACGGCCCCCACGTTGAAGCGGCCCACAAACACCGGCTTGTCGTCGGCGTCCGCCGGGTGCATGCCGCCCCGCTCGTACCAGGGGCTCAAAAACGCGCGGCAGCCCATGGGGCTGATCACGCGGCCATACTGCTTGTACATGCTGGCCACATAGCCCTTACCCGTGAGGGAGAGCCAGTCCGGGTACATGGTCTTGGAGGAGCACTCCAGGCCCGCGTAGAACACATCCTCGCAGGGCTTTCCGTCCCCGTGCAGGTTTTCGTCAAACAGGAAGACGATCTTCGGGAACAGCACCGGCTTCTTGTTGCCGGGCTTGCCCTGGCCCTCCCGGTGCACGTTCAGCAGAGAGATGCTGCACATGCGCTCAAACAGCTCTGTGCCAAGGCCCAGGGTCATGGTCACAAAGGGATAATCCCCGCGGGAGGAGCCCACCGTGTTCAGCTTGTACTCGATCCCCTGCCAGCCCTGGTCGTAGTCGCGCTTTACCTTGTCCATGGCGTATTTTTCCGCCCGCTTTGCGATGCCCTCCCAGGAGGCGTCAGTATATTTCAGAAACTCTTCCTTATATTTTTTATAGCTCTTCTCGGCATAGGGCGCCAGGATCTTGTCCACCTCCGGCACCGTGAAGCCGCCGTACTGCTGCGCGGCCGTGCTGAGCACAATGTCGCCCATCACGTCGAACGCAGTGTCCAGCGTCTTCGGCTCGTTGTACCAGACGTTGCCCATCTCAAAGCCGCCCCTGAGCACGGAGCCCACGTCGAACAGGCAGCAGTTCATGGTGTCGAGCCGGGCGGCCTGGTCGTGGATGTAGATATAGCCGTCCTTGCAGGCCTGGCGCTCGTCCCGCGTCATGAAAAACTTCTGGTACAGGTTTTTGTTCAGCTCGTTGAAGATCAGGCTGCGCTTGGTGGCCACCAGCGCGCTGTCCGTGTTCGCGTTGCTCTTGTCCCCAATGTAGCGGATCGACTGGCTTTTCGTGTATACGTCATCCATCATGTGGATAAAATCCACTTTATAATTGCGGTAATCGCGGTAACTCTTTGCCACGGCCGGGCTTACCTTCTCCAGCGCGCTCTCCACGATGTTGTGCATCTCCTGGATGGTAATTCCCTCTTTTTTCATGTCCTGCGCGCGCTTCGTGGCATATTCGCACAGCTCATTGATCTCCTCCGGGGAGAATTTATACAGGGCCCTCGCCGCAGACTTGTTGACCGCAACGACGATCTTCTCTACGTTAAATTCTTCCTCCGTTCCGTCTTTCTTGATGACGTACATAAAAAACCTCCTTACAAAAGTCCCACACTCTCTACTACATCTTGTATTTAAAACCCGCAGGTTTTACAACATATAGTTAAGTATAGACGAGAATGTTCCGTTTGTAAAGAGGTAATCTGCTGATTTACTGATTCAATTTTTTCATTCAAACGGGGGTCTGTCCGCATCCAGTATCTCTTTCGCGTCAAAGAAATCCGTCAGGCTGTCCCCGTACAGATAGAGGTCGTAGCCGTCCAGGGTCCTTCTGGTCTGCCGGGCATAATCGCTCTTGACTTCCAGGAAGTCCGCCGTGGTCCAGATGCCGAAGAAGAACTGGAACCCCTCCTCCAAAAGCAGCTCGTGCTTCATGGTGCCCGGCGTAACCTCGTCCCCATAAGGGTAGATGAGAAGGTCCGTATCCCCCACCAGGGAGCCCACCTTCCGCTTCCAGTCCGACAGATCTTCCGAAAGCCCGTCGTAGTCCAGCTCGCTCTCCATGGAGGAATTGCCGTAGCCCTGGCAGGCAATCTGCCAGCCGGTGTCCTTCAGCCGCTGCGCGATGGCCTCGATCGTGCTCCCGCCCGTCTCGATGCCGTAGCCAAACACCCCCTGATAGCCCGTCACGGAGATGATTCCCTTGGCACCCTGGAAAGAAAAGTCCGGATGCTCCTCCACAAAGGCGTCCACGATGGGGACCACGTCGTAGGGCCCCGTCAGGGTCTGCCCGGAGGCGTCCGTATACTCGTTCTGCACATTGCCGTCCCCGTCCAGCACCATTCTGGAGGAAAAACCGTCCTCCTCCTCAAAGTCGTAATAGTTTGCCTCGGTAAAAGACAGGATGATGGGCTTTTTCCCCCTGGGGATGTAGAGCGTGTTCCAGGCAAAACTGGTGCTGCCGTCCTCGTTGTCGATGTGGTTGACCAGATCGTGCACATCGATGAGGATATAGCCGCGGTCGTAAAGGGACTGCAGGATCTTCTGGAACTCCTCCACCGTCAGCGCCCAGTTATTATAGTAGTAAGCCATGTCGTTGCCGTCGGCGAATGCCCGCGCCTTGTCCACGATCAGGGATTTTACGGAGATGTGGGCCACATCGTCCTGGAAGGAGACCATCTGGTTCTGCATGCGCTGGTACTCGATCTTCGCGCTGATGACGCGGTCGTCGTCCTGGTGGTGCTCGTCGATGAGGGCAAGCTCCTCCAGGGCCTTCTGGTAGTCGAAGGACGCCGCCAGCCTGGCCGCCCGGGTCAGGTGTCCGCTGACGTCCGATTCCTCCTCCTGCTTCGCCGCCTTCATCTCCCGCTGGGCCTTCATCTTGGGCGTCTCCACAGGCTCATTATTCTCATATTTTCCCACGGTGCCCAGGCTCTCTGCGATCTGGTAATTGATCTGCTCCCTGGTGCAGCCTGTCAGGAAGAGAGACAGGACTGCCAGAAAAAGCGCAAAAACCGGCGAAAATTTGTTTCTTTGCATGCGGCTGCTCCTTTTTTTCTCACACTGTACAGCTTACGGTCACTGGGTACAGTATACCCTTATCCCCGGAAAAAAACAAGTCTTACTGTGCCAGGATCTCTTTGAGCAGCCGGTTTACCGCGCCGGGATCCGCCTTTCCCTTCATGGCTTTCATGGTCTGGCCCACCAAAAACCCGATGGCCTTTTCCTTGCCGCCGCGGTAGTCCGCCACGGACTGCGGGTTGGCGGCGATCACTTCCTCCACCGTCTTTCGCAGGGCCCCCTCGTCGTTCACGGTCTTAAGCCCCTTCTCCTCCACATAGACGGCCGGATCCACATCGCGGGCGAAGATCTCGGCAAAGACGTCCTTTGCGACGGTGCTGTTGACGGTGCCCGCGTCCACAAGATCGATCAGATCCGCCAGGTGCTTCGGCGAAAAGCGCATGTCCTCCGGGTCGAGGTTCTGCTCTTTTAACAGGCGCAGGGTCTCCCCCATCAGCCAGTTGGACACTTTTTTGGGCTTGCCGCAGAGGGCCGCGGTCTCCTCAAACATGTCCGCCATCTTCTTGGAGGATGTGAGGATACCCGCGTCGTAGTCCGGTATGCCGAACTCCTCCCGGTAACGGACCAGCTTTTCCGCGCGCATCTCCGGCTGTGCGGCGCGGATCTTTTCGATCCACTCGTCGCTGATGACCACGGGCACCAGATCGGGATCCGGGAAGTAGCGGTAGTCCTGGGCGTCCTCCTTGGAGCGCATGGCGTAGGAATATTCTTTTGCGTCGTCCCAGCGGCGCGTCTCCTGCACCACCTTTTCCCCGGCCTCCAGAAGATCGATCTGCCGGTCGCGCTCATTCTCGATGGCCCGGGCGATGGCGCGGAACGAATTCAGGTTCTTCATCTCCGTGCGCGTGCCGAACTCCTTCTGCCCCGCCTCGCGCACCGAAAGGTTGACGTCGGCCCGCATGCTGCCCTCCTGCAGCTTGCAGTCGCTCGCGCCGAGATACTGGATGATGAGGCGCAGCTTATCCAGGTAGGCGATCACTTCCTCGGCGCTGCGCATGTCCGGTTCGGACACGATCTCTATGAGCGGCACGCCGCTGCGGTTGTAGTCCACCAGGGAGCAGTCCTCCCACTCGTCGTGGATCAGTTTGCCCGCGTCCTCCTCCATGTGGATCTCGTGGATGCCCACGGTCTTTTTCCCGAATCCCGTCTCGATCTCGATGCCGCCGTCGTGGCAGATGGGCAGGTAGAGCTGGGAGATCTGGTAGTTCTGCGGGTTGTCCGGGTAAAAGTAGTTTTTGCGGTCAAACTTGCAGTACCGGTTGATCTCGCAGTTGGTGGCGAGCCCCACCGCCATGGCGTATTCGAGCACCTGTCTGTTCAGGACGGGCAGGGAACCCGGCATACCGGTGCACACCGGGCAGGTGTGGGTGTTCGGCGCGCCGCCGAAAGCCGTGGAGCAGCCGCAGAATATCTTGGTCTTCGTGGCCAGCTCCACATGCACTTCCAGCCCGATCACCGTCTCATACTGTCTCATGCTTCCACCGCCTTTCCCTGTTGTGCCGCGCGGCAGGCGCGGGCGCACTCGTAGGCGTACGCCGCCCGGATGATCTTTTTCTCCTCGAAGCAGTTCCCGAGAAGCTGCACCCCGATGGGAAGCCCCCGGCTGTCCATGCCGCAGGGCACCGAGATGCCCGGGATGCCCGCCAGGTTCGCGGAGATGGTGTAGATGTCTCCCAGGTACATCTTCAGCGGATCCGCCAGGCTCTCCCCCAGCCGGGGTGCCGTGGTGGGCGCGGCAGGGCCCAGGATCACGTCATATTTTTCGAACGCGCGGTCAAAGGCCTGTTTGATCAGCGCCTTTGTGCGCAGTGCTTTCAGATAGTAAGCGTCGTAGTAGCCGGAACTTAAAACAAAAGCCCCCAGCATGATGCGGCGCTTGACCTCCGGGCCGAAGCCCTCGCTGCGGCTCTTTTTGTACATCTGGTGCAGGCCGTCGAAATCCTTCGCGCGGTACCCGTATTTCACGCCGTCAAAGCGGGACAGGTTGGAGCTCGCCTCCGCGGACGCGATGGTGTAGTAGGCCGGAATGGCGTACTCCACGAGGCTTAAGTCAAATTCCTCCACCTCGGCTCCGCGCTCTTTGAGCACTTCCGCGGCCGCGAGGACGGCCTGGCGCACCTCGCCGTCCAGCCCCTCGCCCAGGTAGTCCCGCGGAATGCCGATCCGCATGCCCTTCACATCGTCCAAAAGGGCGGAGGTAAAATCCAGATCCGTCCGCTTCAGGGAGGTGCTGTCCTTCGGATCGTGCGAGGCGATGATCTCCAGAACCGCCGCGCAGTCGCTCACGTTCTTTGCGATGGGGCCGATTTGATCCAGGGAGGAGCCGTAGGCCACCAGCCCGTAGCGGGACACCGTCCCGTAGGTGGGCTTGAGCCCCACGACGCCGCAAAAAGAACTGGGCTGCCGGATGGAGCCTCCCGTGTCGGAGCCCAGGGCGAAAAAGCACTCGTTCGCGGCCACCGCCGCGCAGGAACCGCCCGACGAGCCGCCCGGCACATGTTCCGGGTTCCAGGGGTTGCGCGTGACGCCGAAATAGGACGTCTCGGTGGTGCTGCCCATGGCGAACTCATCCATGTTGGTCTTGCCCAGCACCACGACGCCCGCCTCCTCCAGATTCTCCACCGCCTGCGCCGAGTAGGGCGGCACAAAGTTTTCCAGAATGCGGGAAGCGCACGTGGTGAGAAGCCCTTTCGTGCACAGGTTGTCTTTTACCGCGGCGGGCACCCCTGCCAGAGGACCTGAAAGCTCCCCCGCGTCGATCTTCTGCTGCACCTGTTTTGCCCGGCGCAGGGCTCCCTCCTCGTCCACCGTCACGAAGGCGTGCACCGTCTCCTCTGTCTCCCTGATGCGGGACAGGGCCGCCTGCACCGCCTCCACGGCGCTGATCTTGCGCTCCCGGATCTGCCTTCCCAGGGCGAGCGCCGAGAGTTCCAGTCTATCGTCCATCATCCATAGCCTCCTGTCGCTGCCGAACCTTTTACTCCACCGTGCGCGGGACCACAAACGACCCGTCCCGCCGCTGCGGCGCGTTCTCCAGCATAGCGTCCCGCATGTCTGTGTTTGTGACCACGTCCTCGCGGAACACATTCTGCACCGGGAACGCGTGGGACATGGGCTCCACGCCCGAAGTGTCCAGCTCGTTCAGCTTGTCAATATAATCCAGCATCCGCTCCATGTCTTTTTTCGCCTGCTGCCTCTCCTCGCCGGAGAGTTCCAGCTTAGCCAGGATGCCCACATATTCCATGGTCTCGTCTGAGATCACATTCGCCATGATCCGTCCTCCCATCTTGCGCGGCGGCTCACTGCCGCACGCGGATATGCACTTCCCGAAGCTGCTGCTCGGTCACCAGCCCGGGGGCCCCGCACATCAGATCCTCCGCGTTCCCGTTCATGGGGAAGGCGATGACCTCGCGGATATTTTCCTCCCCGCGCAGCAGCATGATCATGCGGTCAATGCCGGGGGCCATGCCCGCGTGCGGCGGCGCGCCGAAGCAGAAGGCGCTGTACAGAGCGCCGAACTTGCTCTTTAGATCTTCCTCCTCGTACCCCGCGATCTCAAAGGCCTTCTTCATGATATTCATATCGTGGTTGCGTACCGCGCCGGAGGAGAGCTCCACGCCGTTGCACACAATATCGTACTGATAGGCCAGCACCTTCAGGGGATCCTCGTTCTCCAGCGCCTCCAGGCCGCCCTGGGGCATGGAGAAGGGATTGTGGGTAAACCCGATCTGTTTGGTCTGCGGGTCGCGCTCAAACATGGGGAAATCGTTCACATAGCAGAAGCGGTAGGCATTTTTTTCGATGAGCCCCAGCTTCTCCCCAAGCTCCGTGCGAATCATGCCCGCGTAGTAGGAGGCCCGCTCCTCGTTGTCCGCCATGAAGAAGATGGTGTCCCCCGCCGAGAGGCCCGCCAGCTTCGCAAACTCCGCCTTCATCTCCTGCGGGATAAATTTGTCGATGGGGCCCTTGTAGGACCCGTCCTCCATCACTTCCAGATAACCCAGGCCGCTCATCCCCATGCCGGTGGCAAATTTCAGCAGGCGCTCGTGAAAGCCCTTGGACATATCCGCGTGCACGCGGATGGCGCGCACCGTCCTGCCGATGAAGGGCTTGAACGTGCAGCGCTGGAAAAATTCCGTCACGTCGATGATGCGCAGGGGATTGCGCAGGTCCGGCTTGTCCGTACCGAACTCCAGCATGGCCTGCCGGTAGCTCAAAACCGGGTACGGCGCTTTCGTGACGGCGCTGCCCTCCGGCGCAAATTTTTCAAACACGGCCGTGAGCACCTCCTCGCCCACGGCGAAGACGTCCTCCTGGGTGGCAAAGCTCATCTCAAAATCCAGCTGGTAGAACTCTCCCGGGGAGCGGTCCGCGCGCGCGTCCTCGTCCCGGAAGCAGGGCGCGATCTGAAAATACCGGTCGAAGCCCGACACCATGAGAAGCTGCTTATACTGCTGCGGTGCCTGGGGCAGAGCGTAAAACTTTCCCTTAAACTTGCGCGAGGGCACGATATAGTCCCGGGCCCCCTCCGGGGAGGACGCGCAGAGGATGGGCGTCTGGATCTCCAGGAAGCCCAGCTCCGTCATCTTCTGGCGCAGGAACGCGATCACCTGCGAGCGGAAGATGATATTGTCCTTCACTTTTTTGTTGCGCAGATCCAGATAGCGGTATTTGAGGCGCACGTCCTCGCGCACCTCCCGGCTGGTCTGGATCTCAAAGGGAAGGTTCCGGTACACCCCTCCCAAAACGCAGATCTCATGTGCCTCCAGCTCGATGGTTCCCGTGGGGATCTTCGGATTGTAAGTCTCCTCGTCCCGCTTCTCCACCTGCCCGCGCACAGACACGGCCTGCTCCTTTCGGATCCCCTCCAGAAGAGAGCCGTCCCGCAGCACCACCTGCACCACCGCGTACATATCCCTTATATCCAGAAAAGACACGCCGCCGTGGTCCCGGATATTCTCCACCCAGCCCGCGATGCGGATCTCCTTCCCGATGTCAGACTCCGTGATCTCCTTCAGTGTCACGTCCCTGTAAATGTTTCCCATATTTCCAACTCCTTTTTATTATTGCGCGGGTCTGCCTTTCTATCGAGCAGAAATTAATTTCCTGCGCAGCAGCTAATTTCCATACGCGGGTCTGCTTTTTCTATCGAGCAGGAGTTTTCTCCTGCTCGTGCGCGACCCGCGTGCTGCGCCAGCAGCTAATTTCTTTGCGCGGGTCTGCGCATATAAAAAATCCGGGATACGAACCGTATCCCGGGGCGAATATTCTGATACCCGCGGTACCGCCCTTCCGATATTATTTCACAGACTTGATAATATCATATCGTTTTTTGAATTACAAGTCTCTGCCTTATGGAAAAAATTTATTAACCTGATGAATATTTCTCATCTTTTCTTTGCTTTTTCTGCAAAATCTGGTATACTGGGTAGGAATTTTAATCCGCCTGCGCCGCATAGGGTGTATGGCACCGATCAATTGGAGGAATTTATATGGAACAATTACGGATCCCGGAACATTACCGTTCCGAGCTGGACCTGCACGATACCCAGGTGGCCATCAAGATGGTCAAGGACTTTTTCCAGCAGGCGCTCGCCTCGCATCTGAACCTTCTGCGCGTGTCCGCGCCGCTCTTTGTGGCGCCGGAGTCCGGCCTGAACGACAACTTAAACGGCGTGGAGCGCCCCGTTGCCTTCGGCATCCGCGAGCAGAATGAGCGGGAGGCGGAAGTCGTGCACTCCCTCGCGAAGTGGAAGCGCTACGCCTTAAAACAGTACGGGTTTTCCGACGGGGAGGGCCTCTTTACCGACATGAACGCCATCCGCCGCGACGAGGACACCGACAACATCCACTCCATCTACGTGGACCAGTGGGACTGGGAGAAGATCATCAAAAAGGAGGAGCGCACGGTGGAGACCCTGCAGAATGTGGTGCGCACCGTGTATAAAGTCCTGAAAAAAACCGAGACTTATATGGCCATCCAGTACGACTACATTGAGCAGATCCTGCCGAAGGATATCTTTTTTATCACTTCGCAGGAGCTGGAGGACCTCTATCCCGGCTGCACGCCGAAGGAGCGCGAGTACCGCATCGCCAAAGAAAAGGGCGCGGTGTTCATCATGCAGATCGGCGGTGTGCTGGCCTCCGGGCAGCGCCACGACGGGCGCGCGCCGGACTATGACGACTGGGCCTTAAACGGCGACATCATCGTCTACTACCCAGTGCTGGACATCGCCCTGGAGCTGTCCTCCATGGGCATCCGCGTGGACGAGGAGAGCCTGAAGCGCCAGCTCGATATAAGCGGCTGCCCAGAGCGGGCCGACCTGCCTTTCCAGAAGGCCATCCTGAACGGCGAACTGCCCTACACCATCGGGGGCGGCATCGGCCAGTCCCGCATCTGCATGTTCTACCTGCGCAAAGCCCACATCGGGGAGGTACAGGTCTCCCTGTGGCCGGAAGAAATCCGAAAAGAAGCCGCTCTGCACGGCATCCGGCTTTTATAAGAGAAGAATCTTTAGGAGAAGAATCTTTTATGAATAAGAAAATGTTCTGGAACGCGTTTTGGATCCCCGCAGCCGTCCTGGTTCTGATCCTGTTCGCCGTGCTGGCGGACAGGATATTTTCTCTGCCGTTCCCGGCAGCGCTCATCCCCCTTTTGGCAGGCGGAGGGTTCGTGTGCGCGAGCACGGCCCGGGAGGTCTTTGAGACCCGCACAGTCACCACCGGCATCCTGGTGGTGCTGGCGCTGATCGCCACCCTTTTTACCGGCGAATACATGGAGGGCGCGGAAGTCTCCTTCATGCTGCTCTTGGGCGAGGGCCTGGAGGACTACGCCATGGCCAGGGGACAGGCCGTCGTGGACAGTCTGCTCTCCTCCCTCACCCCGGAGGCGCGGCGCGGCTGTGAGGATTTCTTTCATCAGGAAAGCGGTCTGGAACAGCTGACGGACCGCTTTTCCAGATACTTCCTGCCCGTGATCCTGGGCATCTGCCTCATCGTGTTCCTGCTCACCCGGGACATCCACCGCGTCATGTCCATCCTGGTCATCGCGTGCCCCTGCTCCCTGGTGCTCTCCGGCCCCGCCGCCGTGCTGGCCAGCGTGGAGAACGCCGCCCGCAGCGAACAGCTCTGGACCGGCGGGGATCTCGAAAAAATAAAGGACTACCGGCAGCGCCTTCTCAAAAAGACGCGCACCGTCATCTGGGAAAACATCCTGATCTTCGCCTGCCTGTTCAACCTGGCGGGGATCACGCTCTCCGGCCTGGGCCTTCTGCCCATCGTGCTGGGGTCTGTGATACACAACCTCTCCACCGTGTGCGTGTTTCTCAACTCCGCGCGGCTGCTGAAGCTGTAAAAAAAAGCGGTCTGATCATCCGGCTTTTACACCCGGACGATCAGACCGCTTTTTTGGGGGGCCGTATGATCCGGCCCCGCCTTATCGTTTTACACGATGCCCTGCGCGGTCATCGCGTTTACAACCTTCTCAAAACCGGCGATGTTCGCGCCGACCACATAGTTGCCTGCCGCGCCGTATCTCTCGGCCGCGTCCGCCATGTTGTGGGTAATGTTGATCATGATCTGTTTCAGCTTCGCGTCCACTTCCTCGAAAGTCCAGCTGAGGCGCTCGCTGTTCTGGCTCATCTCCAGAGCGGATGTTGCCACGCCGCCCGCGTTTGCAGCCTTGCCCGGCGCAAAGATGACGCCGTTCTTCTGCAGGTACTCGGTAGCTTCCAGCGTGGTGGGCATGTTCGCGCCCTCGCACACCGCCACACAGCCGTTTGCAACCAGCTGCTTCGCATCGTCCAGAAGGAGCTCGTTCTGCGTTGCGCACGGAAGCGCCAGATCCGCCTTGACGCCCCAGACGCCCCTGCCCTCGTGATACTCGGAATTCGGACGGTAATTCTTGTACTCGGTCAGACGCGCGCGTCTCACTTCCTTGATCTCCTTGATCGCTTCCACGTCGATCCCTTCCGGATCATAAACCCAGCCGGTGGAGTCGGAGCAGGTAAGCACCTTCACGCCCAGCTGCTGTGCCTTCTGGATGGCGTAGGTAGCCACGTTTCCGGAACCGGAAACCACGGCGGTCATGCCGTTGATGTCCTTGCCGTTGAGCTTGAGAAGCTCCTGGGTAAGGTACAGAAGACCGTAGCCGGTTGCCTCCGTCCTTGCAAGGGAACCGCCGAAGGACAGGCCCTTTCCTGTCAGGACGCCCTCGTAGCGGCCGGTCAGCCTCTTGTACTGGCCGTACAGGTATCCGATCTCTCTCGCGCCGGTTCCGATGTCGCCCGCGGGAACATCCGTGTCCGCCCCGATATATTTGTGAAGCTCTGTCATAAAGCTCTGGCAGAACGCCATCACTTCTCTGTCCGATTTGCCCTTCGGGTCGAAGTCGGAACCGCCCTTGCCGCCGCCGATGGGCAGGCCCGTCAGGGAGTTCTTAAAGATCTGCTCAAACCCGAGGAACTTGATGATGCCTAAGTTTACGGACGGATGAAGACGAAGGCCGCCCTTGTACGGGCCGATCGCGCTGTTGAACTGCACGCGGTAGCCGGTGTTTACCTGCACCTGTCCCTTGTCGTCCACCCACGGAACGCGGAACTTGATCTGTCTCTCCGGCTCCACCAGGCGCTCCAGAAGCGCGTCTTTTCTGAATTTCTCTTCATTTGCTTCCACCACTACTCTAAGAGATTCCAAAACCTCTTTTACCGCCTGATGAAATTCAGGCTCCGCAGGATTCTTTTTGATGACCTGCTCGATGACCTCGTCAACATATGACATTTCCTTGTCCTCCTTCAATCATTTGTTTCCCGGACAAAATCCGCTTTCTTTTTCCGGCAAAAAAACACAGACGGACACTCCGCCTGTGTTTCTGACCTCTTTGTCCATCCACATCATTATATACTGTCTTTTTTTCAGTGACAAGAATTTTCTTGGCCGACAGTCAGGATAATATAGATAAGACTAATTCATTTTTTTGATAAAACGACGCATCCCGGCGGATTTATTCCGCCGCGCCCGGGGCATAGTAGCTTGCCTCCTCCTGCGCCTGGGCCTCCTCCGGCGAAGCCACGAACTCGCTGCTCACATAGGCCGTCTCACCGTTGTAATCGATCTTGACCCACTCGCCTTCCTCGCCCAGCTTTGTGGCTTTCTCGCCCACAAACAGGCTGCCGATGATGTTGTCCTCATCCGTGGTGGGCGTGGAACGCACATTACAGCTGTCCAGCGCGACCACTTCCGAGCCCTCGTCCTCGCTGCTCTCCGTGCTCTCCTCTTTGCTCTGGCTATTGCCCTCATTGGCGGTGCCGCTGTGCTGTCCCATAAACTCCTTCAGAGCGGGATCGGATTCCTTCGCCGCCTCCAGCTCCCGGTTCACGGAGCTGATGAGATCCTGCACCTCCGACGTGTCCTGCGCCTGCTTGCAGAACGCCTCGACCTGCGCGTCGCCCTCTGTGTCTGCGATGTAAAGGCCGCCCGTCTCGTCCGTCATCAGATAGTATTCGATGAGACTGGGAACCAGCGTGTCAATCTCCTTCACCTTTCCGTTGTAGCACACATACACCAGGTAGCTCCCGTCTGTGAGGCCTGGCCTGGAGTACGTGCTGACATCGCTGTAGCTCTCCACATAACTGTTTAAAATGTTTGCTTCTTCCTGTTCATCCATGGAGGGATTCAGCTTCCGCAGCGTCTCCGTATCGCCGTTGGTGCGGGCCTCATAGTAGGCCGTCATAGTCGTGAGCACCTTTGCGTCATTCTTGGTGAGCACGCTGCTCCCCGCGGCGCCCTGCGCCTTGTTCGAATCCTCCTGTACGATGACATCGTGATTTGTCTCTGACTCTGTCTGCTGCGCTTCCGTGTTCTTCGTCCGATCCCCGCCGGATGCGATATTGCTGATGGCCCGGATCCCGAGCACCGCAACTACCAGAATGAGGATCAGCGCCAAACCGAGCAGGATATAACGCAGATTGTCAGAAATCCATTCTCTGATGTTTTCCATTCTCTTTTCCCCCTGATGAAAACGTAAGATCTTTGCCTGCCCATAAGCACACCTGGAGGGATTCGAACCCCCGACACGTGGTACCGGAAACCACTGCTCTATCCCCTGAGCTACAGGTGCAGATAAAAATATCCCAAAAAAACAAGATATTGTGCAACTCTAAACGGTATCATACCATCTATCATATAAAAAGTCAAGGAAAGCTCCCTGACTTTTCTGGTTTCCCGCCATATTTTCTACTCACTCATGCTCAATTTATGGATTTCGCCCTGGTAAAAATAGATTTCATCGGATAAAAAGTCTTCCGGCGCAACCGCAATGCGGTTTGCCTCCCACACGATCTTCTTCAGTTCCGGGCCTGTGGCCGCAAAGCCGGCCGGCACGATGATACACTCATGGATGCTGCTGGGCAGGATCCAGAAATCGTCTCCCAGCCTGTCCGCCACATCCTGCAGCACCGTGTCAAACAGGAGCAGGGCGGCCCCATAGTAATTGCTCCGGTTCGTGAGCACATACATAGGCCACATCTCACCCGAAAATTCCTCCGGCACATCTATTGGGACCCCGCGCTCATGAAATTTGTCTATCATACCTTCCATTCCCAGAAATTCCTCCGGCTGCAGCCTTAAGGTATTTTCCCGGGCTGTCTCAAACAGTTCTTCCTCCGTGATGCCCCACTGCTCCCGATGGCACCCGTACACGGTGATGGCCCCGAGCCCCAGGTTTTCATCCTCAAACGCATAGTACACCACCGCCGCGAGATCCAGAAACGGACGGTGCGGTATCTGTCTTAAAAGATCCGCGTTCCGCTCCCTGTTGATCAGGCGGCAGACCAGCCGGTCCTTTACCCGCTCAAAATCTGTGTAAAACTCCGGGTCGAACCGGACCCGCGGCCGGTACTGGCTGTACAGGGACAGGATCTTTTCCACCAGATCCGGTATGCTCTGCCCGTTCAAGTAGTCCTCATAAAATTCGTTCAGATAGACTGTGGGCGCGATCTTCCCCTCCTTCTCGCTGATGGAGAGCGCGTCCAGCCGCACCGCGTTATTTTTAGTCACCGTGTGCAGGCGCACCTGCATCCCCTCCCCCAGTTTTTCCTGTGTCTGCGTCTGCATCAGACAGATAAAATCTGCGTAGCTCAAAAATTTCATGCATTCCTCTCCTTTTTGATTTTTCTTTGCATTTTTTCATCCGTTATTGTATCATGCCATTCGGATATTGCTTATTTATGTCACTGATTATATTATAATAATCCGAATAAGTCAATATACAATTTAAAAATATTTTTACTAATTCTCATTGTCTTTATTTTTCATGTAAATGTAGAATAAAGAATTCGTTAGCAGGATTTTCCGTCTGCGTCTGGTCGCGTCTGCGACATCTTCCAATCCGCCGCAGTGTGATCCCACGGAATGTTTTATAGGGTTCCGCAAAATATACCTGGCGCATGCCACAATCCGGTTGTCCGCCTATCTGAGACAGCTGTCTGATCTGAGGCGGACAGCTGTAACGAAGATGCGCGGACAACGGATCTGTGGCAGCACGCCAGGTACTTTGCAGCACCCCCAAAATAAAGGTTCCCCCTTTCCTATAACAAAAAAAGGGCCGGGAATTTCTTCCCAACCCAATGCGGCCCATGCCGTTTTCCTGCACAAACCTTCCTATGAAATATTTTCCTGCGTCTGCCGGCCCTTCCGCGGTTCCCGAGACTTCCTTCCCGCGCCGTTTACGCCACGTTCTCGCCCATGGCCGTCAGCTTTGCGGCCTGGTCTGCCGCGATCAGGCTGTCCAGCAGTTCGTCGATATCCCCGTCCATGACGGAATCGATCTTATACAGAGTAAGCTTGATCCGGTGATCCGTCACACGGCCCTGCGGAAAATTGTAGGTGCGGATCTTTTCGGAGCGGTCCCCCGTCCCGATCTGGCTCCTGCGCAGCTCGGCCTCCGCGTCATGTGCCTTCTGCTGCTCGATGTCATACAGTTTTGTGCGCAGCAGCGCGAACGCCTTCGCCTTGTTCTGCAGCTGCGACTTTTCCGTCTGGCTGTACACCACGATGCCGGTGGGATAGTGCGTCAGGCGCACCGCCGAGTCCGTGGTGTTGACGCACTGGCCGCCGTTTCCGGAAGCGCGCATCACATCGATGCGGATGTCCTTCTCGTCGATGACCACGTCCACATCCTCCGCCTCCGGCATGACCGCCACGGTGACGGTGGAGGTGTGGATCCTTCCCCCGGACTCCGTCTCCGGCACGCGCTGCACGCGGTGCACGCCGCTCTCATATTTCAGGCGGGAGTAAGCGCCCTGCCCGGTGATCATAAAGCTGACTTCCTTCATGCCGCCGATGCCGATCTCGTCTGCGTTCAACAATTCCACACGCCAGCGGCGCTTCTCGGCATATTTCACATACAGGCGGTACATCTCCGCCGCGAAGAGCGCCGCCTCGTCGCCGCCGGCCCCCGCGCGGATCTCCACGATGACGTTCTTCTCGTCGTTGGGGTCTTTGGGCAGGAGCAGGATCTTCAGCTCGCGCTCCAGCTCCGCGATGCGGTCCTTCGCCGCGGAGAGCTCCTCCTTCAGCATCTCCCGCATCTCCTCGTCCGATTCGCCGTCCAGCATGGCCAGGCTGTCCTCCACGGTCTGATTGCAGTTTTTATATTCCTTATACGCGTCCACGATAGGCTGCAGACTGCTCTGCTCCTTCATCAGTTTCTGGAAGCGCGCCGGGTCGCCCGCCACGCCCGGATCGTTCAGCTCGTTCAGCAATTCTTCAAAACGGATCAGCAGATCCTCCAATTTGTCAAACATCTCTTTCTCTTCTTCCTCCTACTACCCTGTCGAGGCCCGCCAGGTCTTTCTGCACCGCGACCGATCCGTAGCCCTGCGCGCGCATCAGTTCCATGACGGCTTCGCCCTGGTCAGACCCGATCTCAAAAAGCAGCCATCCGCCCGCCCGCAAAAAATCCTTTGCCTCGCGGACGATGCGCCGGTAAAAAAACAGACCGTCCGCCCGCCCGTCCAGGGCAAGACGCGGTTCATGATCCCGCACTTCCGGCATCAGCTCCGGGATCTGCGCGCTCCGGATATAGGGCGGATTGGAGACGATGCAGTCATACGTGCCCCGGATGTGCGCAAACAGATCGCTCTCAACAAATGTCACATCGGCAGAGAGCCTTTCGGCATTCGCCCTCGCCGTCCTAAGCGCCTCCGGCGAGATGTCCGAGGCCGACGCCTCTATGCTCTGCCGCTTCGCCAGGCTGATGATGACGCAGCCGGAACCCGTGCACAGATCCAGCACCCGCGCACCGGGATATAAATGCCGCTCCGCCTCCAGCACCAGAAGCTCCGTGTCCTGCCGCGGGACCAGCACATGCTCGTTTACGAGAAACGGATATCCCATAAACTCCTGCACTCCCGTGAGGTGCTGCACCGGCACATGCTCCGCCCGGCGGGCGATCAGCTCCCGGTACCTTCGGCACTGCTCCTTCGGGCACTCCTCCCGCTCCCGCAAAAGGAAATGCGCGCGGTCGAGGCCGGTCACATGCTCCAGCAGGATCTGCGCGTCTGTGACGGCGTCCGTTATCCCGCGCTCCCGCAGGATCTGTATGCCTTCCCGCTGCAGTCCGCGGTAAGTCATTCGGCGCCCTCCTCCTTTTTGCCGCTGCCCGGGACGATGGTCTCGCCGCAGACATACTCTTCCTCCGTATAAGTATAGCTGGTGCCGAAATTTTCATTCAAAAACTTTTTCCAGTTGAAGACCGCCTCCACCGAGGCGATGGCCACCTCCACCATATCGGGGGTGGGCTCGCGCGTGGTCTGGTGCTGCAGCATCATGCCCGGCTTGCTCAAAAGCGTCACGAGTTTGTTCTCCGAGCTGCCCGCCAGACGGATGAACTCGTAGGAGATGCCCGCCACCACCGGCAGAAGCAGCAGCCGGATGACGAATCCCAGCACCCGCGAATCCACGCGCACAAACATGTGGGCGATCACGCTGATCACCATGACGATCAGAAGAAAACTGGTACCGCAGCGCTTGTGCTCCCGGGAGCTCTTCATCACGTTCTCCACATTCAGCTCCAGGCCGTGCTCGATGCAGTTGATGCACTTGTGCTCCGCCCCGTGGTACATGAACACCCTCTGGATGTCCTTCATATTGGAGATCAGTTTGATATACACCAGGAAAATGGCGATCTTCAGAATGCCCTCACAGGTGACGATGATGTTCTGGGAATCCGTCACCTTGTGAAGCAGAAGGGACAGAAGATACGGCAGCACCAGGAACACTGCCACCGCAAACACCATGGAAACCGCCACGGTAATGCCCATCATGATGTCCATGCCGCGCTTGGTGCTCAGGAAACTGTCCAGCTTTTTGTCCAGTTTGGACGGCTCCTTTTCCGTCTCTTCTTCCTCCTCGTCGTCAAAAAAACCCGCGGAGTACGTGAGCGTTTTCATGCCCAGGACCAGGGAATCCACAAAGCTGAACACTCCCCGGACGAAGGGCAGGGATAAAAATTTCTTCCCTTTTATAAAGCTGGGGTACTCCGACGTTTTTACAATGATCTCTTTGTCCGGCTTACGGACAGCCACCGCGTAGCGGTCGCCGTTTTTCATCATGACGCCCTCCATGACCGCCTGTCCGCCGATTCCAGATCCTTTCATGCTGTTTCCCTTCCTTTTATCGGCAGGCTCCTCCGATCCGGCCGGAATACCTGCTCTGAAAAAAAGGTTGAGATTTTCCAACCTCAACCTTAACCTCTGCCATGTTCTTAAGCATTGATGCCATACTTTTTGTTGAACTTATCGATACGTCCACGGGCTGCAGCCGTCTTCTGCTGGCCGGTGTAGAATGAATGGCACTTGGAACAGATTTCCACGTGGATCTCCTTCTTGGTAGAACCTGTTGTGAATGTATTTCCGCAGTTGCAGGTAACCGTCGCCTGCTGATAATTCGGATGGATTCCTTCTTTCATGATTTTCACCTCTTATCCTTAACTGATTCTGTGTTCGCTTTCATGCGCTAGACAGCATTATAACATATTGCCGGCGCATTTGCAAGCATAATATTTGGAAAACGCCCGCCGGTTTTGGAAAAATTCCGCCGTTC
>CANRIR010000030.1 GCA_947630735.1 uncultured Marvinbryantia sp. | reverse complement strand
GCGGCCTGCTGCGGCTGTCAGCAGCGCAGGGAACCCGCGGCAGAGACGCCCCTGCGCGCGCAGGAGCAGTCCGAGACCGCGGCGGAGGGCCTGACGGTGGTGGGATTTTCCCAGGTGGGGTCGGAATCCGACTGGCGCATCGCGCACACGCAGTCCATCCGCAGCGCGCTTGTCCCGGAGGACGGATTTTATCTGCTCTTTGAGGACGCGCAGCAGAAGCAGGAGAACCAGATCAAGGCGGTGCGGAATTTTATCCTGCAGGATGTGGATTACATCGTTCTGGCCCCCATTGTGGAGACCGGCTGGGACGCGGTGCTCCAGGAGGCGAAAGACGCGGACATCCCCGTCATTCTGGTGGATCGCATGGCAAATGTGGACGAGGATCTGTACACCTGCTGGCTGGGCGCGGATTTTAAGACGGAAGGGCAAAACGCCGGGCAGTGGCTGGAATCTTATCTGGAGAAGACCGGGCGCGTCGACGACGATATACGCATCGTCACTTTGCAGGGCACCCTGGGGGCCACGGCGCAGATCGGGCGGACGGAGGGCTTTGCCGACGTGATGCGGACGCACCGGAACTGGACCATGCTGGAGATGCGGGACGCGGACTTTACCCAGGCCAAGGGCCGGGAGGTCATGGAGGACCTGCTGAAGAAATATGACGATATCGACGTGGTGGTGTGCGAGAACGACAACATGGCGTTCGGGGCGGTGGACGCTGTCAAGGCCGCCGGGAAGACCTGCGGCCCCGGCGGGGAGATCACCATTATTTCCTTCGACGCGGTGCATGCGGCGTTCGACGCCATGATCGCGGGGGACATCAACGTGTCCTTTGAGTGCAACCCCCTGCACGGGCCGAAGCTGGCGGACATTCTGAAAAAGCTGGAGGCCGGGCAGACGGTGGACAGGATCCAGTACATGGAGGAGGTCTATTTTGACACGGACATGGATCTGGAAGAACTGCAAAAAGACCGGGCCTACTGACGGCCTGTCCCTCTTGGGGAATATGCAAAACCGGCATGGAATGATCCGGCGCGGACAGCGGGTACGCCAATATGCAAAAAAGGCAAAAAAATACCCGGAAGCCTTTCGGCAGGTTTCCGGGTTTTGCCGTAGCGGAAGGGAGATTTGAACTCTCGACACCACGGGTATGAACCGTGTGCTCTAGCCAACTGAGCTATTCCGCCTTGTACTTTTGAACGATCGCGCTTCGGATGGAATGCACGACTGCTTTTCTAATATACTATCTGATCGGTTTTTCGTCAAGGTTTTTTTGCCAAAATTTCAAGTCACAAAATTTCAAGTCAGCAAAATTTTCGGCGGCACTGCGCAGAAAAAATTTTTTCGCTCTCCTGTTTTGACAAATTTTTTGCCTGTCCCCATGTATACTGGAATGTAAAAGACCATGCAGGGGGGATAGGCGATGGGGGAGTGGGAACAAGGATCGGAAAAAGGACGGGCTCTGCGCTGTGCGGAGTCCTTTCAGCGTCTGGCGGATGTTTTTCTGCAGCTTCCCGAGCGGCAGGAGGAACTGCAGGAGGAAGACCTGGAGGAGATCTATGAGAACGTAAAACTGCGGGTGTGCATAGGCTGTGGAAAGCGTGCGGACTGCTGGGGCAGAGATGTGCAGAAGACCACCAGGCTGACCTATCTTCTGCTCGCCGCGGTGGCGGAGGAGGAGCAGCCGGAGGGGTCGGACAGCGGCATGGCGGCAAAGGAGAATTTTTTCCGCCACTGCGTGAAGGGCCACGCCTTCTGCGACGAACTCCGGAACAGCTTCTGCCGCGCCAGGATCAACCTGATGTGGAGCAACCGCATGCTGGAAAACCGCGCCGCCGTGGCGGAGCAGCTGCATGAGACGGCGCAGATCATACAGGAGATCGCCTGCACGATCTTCGAGGCGGGGGAGGCAGATACCGCTCTGGAGAAAAAAGTAAAGGCCCAGCTGAGGCTGAAAAATGTGTGGGTGCAGGAGCTGCGGGTAACCAGGAACGCGGGCGGGCACCCCGAAATGATCCTCACGGCCAGAGCGCCCCGGGGGCACTGCATTCCCACCAGGAACGTGGCGGAGATCCTGTCGAAGGCGTGCGGGCGGCCGTTTGTGCCGGAGAGGGACAGCCGGCTCACGCTGGGAAAGGAAAAAAGCGTTTTGCATTTTGTGGAAGATACGCGGTATTATATGATCACCGGGACAGCCCGGGCCACGTGTGCGGGCCAGGCGGCGTCCGGGGATAATTTTTCCGTGCTCACGGGAAGCTGCGGGCAGGTGATCCTAAGCATCTCCGACGGCATGGGCAGCGGGCTGAAGGCGAGCCGGGAGAGCCAGACGGTCATTGAGCTGCTGGAGCAGTTCCTGGACGCGGGGTTTTCCGCGGAGACGGCCGTGCGGATGATCAATTCCTCCATGGTGCTGCAGCGCGGCATGCAGCGGTTTTCCACCCTGGATATCTGTGGGGTAGATCTGTACAGCGGACAGTGTGAGTTTTTAAAGATCGGCGCGGCCACCACTTTTATCCGGCGCGGGGGATGGGTGGAGACCGTCACCTCCACCAGTCTGCCCATCGGCGTGTTCCGGGAGGTGGACTTTGAGCGCTCCCGAAAGAGGCTGGAACACGGAGACATGGTCGTCATGGTATCGGACGGAGTGCTGGACGCGCTTCCCGGCAGGGACGCGGAGGAGCTGATGAAATACTTTATCCTGCAGACGAAGACCGACAATCCCGCGGAGCTGGCGCAGCTTTTGATGGATCAGGTGCTGGAATTTGAAAATGATGTCCCGGAAGACGACATGACCATCCTGGCGGGCGGCTTCTGGAAAAAGTGAGGCTTGCATTTTTGACGCGGATTCATTATAGTTAAACTAACGCGCGAAGCAAATGAGGAAGCGGCATATGCAAAAAGCATTTGACTATATAGAAAAGCATCACATGATCAGGGCAAATGAAAAAGTGATAGTGGGCGTATCGGGAGGAGCAGATTCCCTATGCCTGCTTTTTGTATTGCGGGAGTATGCCGGCCGCGTCCCCTTTCAGATAGAGGCAGTGCATGTGGAGCACGGCATCCGCGGGCAGGAGAGCCTGGAGGACGCGCAGTTCGTGCGGGAGCTCTGCCAAAAAGAGGGCATCCCGTTTCACCTGGTGTCCTGTCCGGTGCCTGAGCTGGCAGAGCAGTGCGGGATGACACTGGAGGAAGCCGGGCGGGAAGCGCGCTACCGCGCTTTTGAAGAGATCCGGTGCAGGACGGGAGCGCAGAAGATCGCGGTGGCCCACAACCGGGACGACCAGGCGGAGACCATGCTGTTCCGGATGGCGCGCGGCAGCGGACTTTTCGGGGCGGGCGGGATGCGGCCCGTGCGCGGGCATATCATCCGCCCGCTTTTGGATATCAGCCGCCGGGAGATCGAGGAGTATCTGCGCGGCAGAGATATCCTGTGGCGCACGGACCGCACGAATGCGGATACGGAGTTTGCGCGCAACTGTCTGCGCCACCGTGTCCTTCCGCTTTTGAGAGAAAACGTGAACGCCGGGACGGATGCCCATCTGGCCGCGCTGGGGGAAGAACTGCAGGAGGTGCAGGACTTTATGCGGCGGGAAGTCGGGGAGAAACTTGCCGGGATGGCACAGTGCGCGCCGGGAAGCGCAAGGATCCGGATCGCTCCCTTTTTGCACGAGCAGAAGATCATACAGGAATACAGCCTGCGGGAGTGCCTCCGGCGGGCCGGGTGCAGCCTGAAAGATGTGGGCAGACAACATCTGGAAGCGATCTGTGCCCTGGCATATATGCAGTCCGGGCGCACGGCTGTGCTTCCCGGAAACTGGCAGGCCGCGCGCGAGTTTGACTGTCTGGTCCTGCAGAAAAAGAACGGTCAGATGCCGTGCGGGGAGGACGGTTTCTGCCTGGAGGCGCCGGTTCCCGGGCTCTGCGAGCTGCCGGACGGCATCCTGGAATTTCATGTATTTCCATATAAAAATGAAAATATTTTTCAAAAAACATATACGAAATGGCTGGACTATGATAAAATAAGCAGGAATCTTTCTGTTCGGACCAGGCGTCCCGGGGATTTTCTGGTGATCGACCAAAAGGGCGGCAGAAAGAAACTGAAGGATTATCTGATCGAGGAAAAGGTGCCGGCGCCCCTGCGCGGCGGCGTGCCGCTTCTGGCTGACGGCAGCGAGGTCATCTGGGTGGTGGGGCACCGGATCAGTGAGGCATACAAGATAACACCGCAGACGAAACATGTGTTGGAAGTACAGTGGAGGAGAAAGTGCGATGGCGGAACAAGTGATGGAAGAGAAAGTAACGGTACTGATATCGGAGGAGGAGGTTGACCGGAGGGTCAGGGAGATAGCGAAAAAGATCAGTGAAGATTACGCGGGAAAGAGCGTTCGTCTGGTCTGCGTCCTGAAAGGGAGCGTCTTTTTTACCTGTGAGCTGGCAAAGCGCATTACGGTTCCGGTGACCATGGATTTTATTTCCTGCAGCAGCTACGGGAACGGAACGGAGTCCATGGGACGGGTCAAGATCACCAAGGACCTGGATGAGCCTGTAAAAGACAAACATGTGATCGTGATCGAGGATATCGTAGATTCCGGCAGGACCTTAAACAGCCTGCTGGCGCTTCTGTCCACCAGGAAGCCGGCAAGCCTGAGGCTCTGCACGCTGCTGGATAAGCCCGACCGGCGCGAGGTGGACGTGAAAGTGGATTATACCGGCTTTCAGATCGAGAATAAATTTGTCGTGGGTTACGGGATGGACTTTGATCAGAAATACCGGAACCTTCCCTTTGTGGGCGTCCTCGAAAAAGAGTAAGAGAGATCAGAAAGGAGACTACATTTGAGCAGAAATACAAGAGGGATCAGTTTTTATTTGCTGGTGGTCGTTTTGGTGGTGGTCATTTTGTTCAGCATGCGCGGCGGGTTTTCCGTGCAGGAGGAGACCACGTACACTGAGTTCGTGCAGGCGCTGCAGGAGGGTACCATCGCGGAAGCGCAGGTGCGTCAGAACCATGAGGTGCCTACCGGACAGATCCTTATGACCATGAAAGACGGCACCGAGAGACAGCTCTATGTCACCGATGTGCGCGAGGCGGAAGAACTGCTGCGGGAGAATGAGGTGCGCTATCAGACGTTCGATATCCCGGCGGACAGCACGTTTTTGACCACCATCGTGCCGGTGCTCCTGATGGGTCTTTTCATGCTGTTCTTTGTCATCATGTTCAACCGGCAGTCAGGCGGCGGCAATAAAATGATGAATTTCGGAAAGAGCCGCGCCACCATGGTCATGCCGGATGCCAAGCGCGTGATGTTCAAAGATGTGGCCGGCCTGCAGGAGGAAAAGGAAGATCTGCAGGAGCTGGTAGACTTTCTGAAAGAACCGCAGAAATATACAAAAATGGGGGCCAGGATCCCGAAGGGCATCATTCTGGTGGGCTCCCCGGGCACCGGAAAAACGCTGCTGGCGAAAGCCGTGGCGGGTGAGGCGGGCGTTCCGTTCTTCAGCATTTCCGGTTCCGATTTTGTGGAAATGTTTGTGGGCGTGGGCGCCTCCCGTGTCCGCGACCTGTTTGCGGACGCCAAGAAAAATGCGCCCTGCATCGTATTCATCGACGAGATCGACGCGGTGGCAAGGCGCAGGGGAACCGGTATGGGCGGCGGCCACGATGAGAGGGAGCAGACCCTGAACCAGCTGCTGGTAGAGATGGACGGCTTCGGCGTCAACGAGGGGATCATCGTCATGGCGGCCACCAACCGCGTGGATATCCTGGATCCGGCCATCCTGCGCCCGGGGCGTTTTGACCGGAAGATCGGCGTGGGCAAGCCGGATATCAAAGGCAGGGAGGAGATCCTTCAGGTGCATGCCAAGGGCAAACCTCTGGGGGACGATGTGGATCTGGCGGAGGTGGCGAGGACCACGGCCGGATTTACCGGCGCGGACCTGGAAAACCTGCTCAACGAGTCCGCCATTCTCGCGGCGAAAAACAACCGCGGCTACATTGTCCAGAAAGATATCCAGCAGGCGTTCATCAAAGTGGGGATCGGCGCGGAGAAGAAGAGCCGCGTGATCTCCGAGGCGGAGAAGCGCATCACGGCCTATCACGAGGCGGGGCACGCCATTTTGTTCCATCTGCTGCCCCACGTGGGACCGGTGCACACCATCTCCATCATCCCGACCGGCATGGGAGCCGCGGGCTATACCATGCCCCTTCCGGAAAAAGACGAGATGTTTATGACAAAGGGGAAAATGCTCGACACCCTCGTGGTAGATCTGGGCGGGCGCGTGGCGGAGGAGCTGATCATCGGCGATATCACCACCGGGGCTTCCCAGGACATCAAGCAGGCCACGCGGCTGGCGAAGGCCATGGTCACGCAGTACGGCATGTCGGATAAAGTGGGCCTGATCGACTACGGCTCGGACGAGAACGAAGTGTTCATCGGGCGCGATCTGGCGCAGTCCAGGGGCTTCAGTGAGACGGTGGCATCCGCCATTGACATGGAGGTGAAACGCCTGATCGACGAGGCGCATGAGAAAGCGAAGAGCATGATCGGGGAGCACCTGGAAGTGCTTCACCAGTGCGCACAGCTCCTGATCCAGAAGGAAAAGATCGGCCGGGAGGAGTTCGAACAGCTTTTTGTGTAGAACCTCCAAAAAAGCAGGATAAATTTTGTGAAGTTTGGGCAGACTTATTTGGCCATCCATGCTATACTACGTATTGTAAAACCCCCCAATACATTATATAGTTTTTGCAACACCCCATAAGAAGAAATACCTTCTCCAAAAAAGGCAGCCGAGCGGCTGCCTTTTTTCCTGGTGCACAGTCCCGAACCTCAGCGTGCAGATCTGCGCGGTCTGCAGAACTGGGGACTTGTATTCTGACAATAATTAGTATAGAATGAAAATACGGATTCTAAGAGAAGGAGAGAAGAAATTGGACTGGGAGAAAACTACGCTGCTGGGCGAAAAACAATACTACATCCTGGGTATGCGGCCGGTGTTTGTTCCATCTGCTTTGTTCAGTGACGAGACAGAAAATTTTGTCACTCCTATGGAACCGGAACCCGGCGATACCGTAACCATACGTTTCCGCGCAAAGCGCGATAACATTGACAGCGTCTACCTTCAGACGAACGGACAGGCGCTGCCGATGGAGTTTGAGCGCGAGGAAGGGTATTTTGATTATTATAAAATAGAGATCACGTTGGGGATCAAGCCGCTCTGTTACTGCTTCAAGGTCATGGTGGGACGGCTGGTCTGCTATTATGATAAGCGCGGCACCTCAAAAAAGATCCGTGATGAGTACAGCTTTATGCTGGTGCCGGGGTTCTCCACGCCCGACTGGGCGAAGGGCGCGGTCATGTACCAGATCCTGGTGGACCGCTTCTGTAACGGCGACCCGGACAACGACGTGGAGGACCGGGAGTATTTTTACATTGGGGACACCACGGTAAAAGTGCAGGACTGGAACAAATACCCGGCGTTTATGGGCATCCGGGAGTTTTACGGGGGAGACCTTCAGGGCGTGTTGGATAAGCTGGATTACCTGCAGGATCTGGGAGTGGATGTGATCTATTTCAACCCCATCTTTGTGTCGCCCTCCAACCACAAGTACGACATACAGGACTACGATTACGTGGATCCGCACTACGGCAAGATCGTCAAGGACACGGGGGACCTTCTGGCCGAGGGGGACAGCGACAACACGCATGCCACGCGCTATATCACCCGCGTGACGGACGAGGCGAACCTGGAGGCCAGCAATCAGCTCTTTATCAGGCTGGTGGAGGAGGCCCACAGCAGAAATATGCGCGTGATCCTGGACGGTGTGTTCAACCACTGCGGCTCCTTCAATAAATGGCTGGACAGGGAGCGCATCTATGAGAACCAGCCGGGCTATCAGAAGGGCGCTTATGTGTCCGCGGACAGCCCGTACCACAGCTTCTTTAAATTTAACAGCGGGGAATGGCCGTACAATCCCAACTACGACGGCTGGTGGGGGCACGACACCCTCCCCAAGCTGACCTACGAAAATTCCCAAAAGCTGCACGACTATATCCTGGATGTGGCGAGAAAATGGGTTTCCCCGCCGTACAACGCGGACGGGTGGCGCCTGGACGTGGCCGCTGACCTGGGCTTTTCCAGCGAATACAACCACAGGTTCTGGAAAGAGTTCCGCGAGGCGGTGAAGAGGGCAAATCCGAATGCCCTGATCCTGGCGGAGCACTACGGCGATCCGCGCACCTGGCTGCAGGGCGACGAGTGGGACACGGTCATGAACTACGACGCGTTCATGGAACCCATGACCTGGTTCTTTACCGGGATGGAAAAGCACAGCGACGAGTTCCGGCCGGATATGCTTGGGAACGGGGCGCACTTTGAGTGGGCCATGGGCCATTATATGACCAGCTTTCTGGCGCCGTCCATGCAGGTGGCGATGAATGAGCTGTCCAATCACGACCATTCCCGCTTCCTCACGAGAACGAACCACAAGGTGGGGCGCGTGGCGCATCTGGGAAGCGAGGCTGCCGGACAGGATGTGAACCTGGCGGTCATGCGCGAGGCGGTGGTCATGCAGATGACCTGGCCGGGCGCGCCCACCATCTACTATGGCGATGAGGCCGGCGTCTGCGGGTTTACCGATCCGGACAACCGCCGTACTTACCCCTGGGGGCATGAGAATGTGGAGCTGATCGAGTTCCACAAGACCATGATCCGCATCCACAAGGGGAGCCGCGCGCTGATGCGCGGATCAGTAAAGATCGTGGCGACGGATTATCAGTTTATCTGCTACGGCAGATTTTTGGGAAAAGAGCGCTATCTGGTGGCGTTCAACAACAGCGACCAGCCCATGGAGCGCAGCGTGTGGGTGAAAGATATCGGGATCGACAGCGGGGAGTCTCTGCTGCAGATCCTGCAGACAGACGAAAAGGGTTATCAGACGGACACCGTGCTCTATGAGGAGCGCGGCGGGGAGATCGCCCTGGCGCTGCCGCCGTTTTCCGCGGTCATTTTAAAGGCGCTGTGACGGGTAGGAAATGTGAGGATGTTTCCGGAAGACGGCAGATGCGGTCATGCGGGAAAGACAAGGAGTGAAAACGATGAAGAAAAAAGGATGGCTTGGTTTTTTGGCCCTGATGATGCTTTTGTTTGTGCTTTCCTGCACAGCCTCGGCGGCCACGCCGGTGGCGGCGAACGGAAGGCTGAAGGTGAGCGGGACGAAGATCGTGAACGCTTCCGGGAAGCCCTTTCAGATCAAGGGTGTGAGCACCCACGGCCTCTCCTGGTTCCCGGAGTACGCCAACAAGGCCGCGATGCAGGAACTGCGTGACAGCTGGGGCGTGAACACCATCCGCCTGGCCATGTACACAGAGGAGTACAACGGCTACTGCGTGGGCGGGGCCGCCAACCAGAAAGCCCTGAAACAGAAGATCGACGAGTGCGTAAAGGCCGCGTACAGCCTGGGAATGTATGTCATCATCGACTGGCACGTCCTGAACGACCGCAACCCGAACAATCACAAGCTGGAGGCGTTCCAGTTCTTTGCGGAGATCTCCAATGCCTACAAGAACTACCCCAATGTGCTCTATGAGATCTGCAACGAGCCGAACGGGGGCACCAGCTGGGCGGAGATCAGATCCTACGCGGACACCCTGATCCGCGGCATCCGCAAGCGCGACAAAAACGCCATCATCATTGTGGGGACGCCCACCTGGTCCCAGGACGTGGACGTGGCGGCCCAGAATAAACTGAATTACTCCAACGTGGTCTACGCCCTGCATTTCTACGCCAACACCCACGGCCAGAGCTACCGCGACAAGGCGCAGAGCGCCATCCGGGCGGGACTGCCCATCCTGGTCAGCGAGTTCAGCATCTGCAGCGCGGACGGGAACGGCGGCATCAATACGAACGAGGGAAACCAGTGGATCTCCTTCCTGGACAAAAACGGGATCGGCTATGTGGCCTGGAGCCTCTGCAACAAGGCGGAGACGGCCTCTCTCATCAAGAGCAGCTGCAGCAAGACCTCCGGCTGGACGTGGAACGACCTCTCCCAGACGGGGCAGTGGCTGGTACAAACCTACAAGGGCAAGCTGGCCAACGGCTCTGCCGGCGGGACAACCGGAGGCAGCACGGGCGGTACGACAGGCGGGACAACGGGCGGCAGCACAGGCGGCACAACCGGCGGCAATACAGGCGGCACGGGGAACACGGCGCCCGGTACCTCCCCGGGTGTGTGGGCCTCCGCCAAAAACTGCAAGCTGAGCATCCGCAGAGGAGGCTACTGGAAGGAAGGAAATCTCTATTACTCCAACATCATCGTCTCCATCCGCAACACTACAAACTCGCCGGTCTCTGGCTGGAAGATCCTGGTGGGCTTTAAGAACCCGCTGATCGTAAGTAATTTCTGGAACGGCAAGCTGCGGTACGCCGGCAGATATGTGGCGCTGCAGTACGAGACCTGGAATAAGGAGATCTCGCCAAAGGCCACCATTGAGATCGGATTTACCGCATACGGGAAAAACGGATATCCCACTGCAAATTCCCTTATCCTGCAGTGAGGATCCGCGAAACCGCGGCGGGTCCGGAAGATGAAAATCTGCAGACATACGCCTGTGCGGGCTTTACAGCCTGCGCGGGCGATTTTTGCCGGGGCGGAAGCGGGATTCTTTGTTTCACATCCGAGACGCTTTGCGGGATGCTTTGTTCCATATCCGAAAATTTACATAGAAAACAGTTTTCATTTATTATAAAATGTAGATATGAAGAAAAAAATTGATATGACCTCCGGGCCCATTATGAAAAATGTGTTTCTCTTTGCCATTCCCATCATCCTGGGAAATATCCTCCAGTATCTATATACCACGGTGGACACCCTGGTCATCGGGAACTATGGCGGAAAGACTTCTCTGGCGGCGGTCGGGACGAGCGCGCAGCCGGTGGAGGTGCTTTTGTGTATTTTTCTGGGGATCGGCACGGGGGTGTCCATACTGGTCTCGCAGTATATGGGCGCTAAGGATGAAAAAAAGATAAGGACGGCGACGGATACGGCCACCTTTTTTGTGTATGTGTGCGGGATCCCGGTGTGCGCGCTCGGCTATTTTGCCGCGCCCCTTCTGCTGAAATGCATGGGCGTGCCCGCCGATACCTGGGATGCCGCCCTGACCTACACGCGGATCGTGTTTTTGGGCTCTCTGGGCAATATCGGCTATAACATGAACGCGGGGATTTTGCGCGGGATGGGGGACAGCAAGGCGTCCCTGTGGTTTCTGGTGGCGTCCTGCATCGCAAACGTGGTGCTGGATCTTCTGTTTGTCGTCGTGTTCCACATGGATGTGGGCGGCGTGGCGCTCGCCACCACCCTGGCCATGTATCTGTCGTGGGTCATCAGCATTGTGTATATCCAGAAAAAATTCCCGGAGCTGGGGCTGAAATGGCTTCCCGGGGCATTCGACGCAAAAGAGCTGAAGCGGTTTGTACGGATAGGCCTTCCCATCGGGCTGAACAATTCCCTGTATTCCCTGGGGCATGTGGCGGTGCAGACCCTGGTCAACGCCCAGGGCTCCACGTTCATGGCGGGGGTCTCGGTGGCGGGGAGAGTCACGGGCATGTCGAACATAGCCGTCACGGCGCTTTCCTCCGCGGCCACCACGTTTTCGGGGCAGAACTACGGGGCGGGGAATTATGACAGGCTGCGGCAGGGCTATATCAAGATCCCGGTCATCTCGGGAGCGGTCACCTTAGCCGCCGGGCTGGCGATGCTGGCCTTCCGCATGCCGATCCTGCGGATCTTCAACCGGGAGGAGGCAGTGCTTTTGTATGCGGACAGATATGTGACGGTGCTGCTTCTGTCGCAGTGGTTCTTCGCCGTGTTTAACGGCATCATCTGCATCGTGAACGGCGTGGGGCTGATCCGCTACACCACGGTCGTAAACCTGCTGATGCTCTGGGCGGTGCGCATTCCCAGCGCCTACCTCATCGCCCGCTATTTTGACGGCACCTATCTGATGCTCTGCTTCCCCATCAGCTTCAGCTTCGGCATGATCATGATGATCGGTTACTACATGTTTTCCAAAAAGTGGAAGGAGATCATACGGACAGGATTGGACGGAACCTGAAAAGGGAAGCGCGGGGACCAAAAGGAAAGTGCAGGGAAGCGCGGAGACCAAAAGGGTAGCGCGGGCATTTCCCGGCACGCCGCCGGACGCGGGATGGAAAGGAGCAAAAGCGTGAAAATTGCGATGTGGAAAAAGATAGGCGCAAAGACGGCCGTGCTGGCGGCTGTGCTCGCGGCGGCTGTGGGGTTTGGGTGCGCCGCGGCCGGGGAGGACGCCGGGCAGGATAAAGCCGGACAGAGGGTTTCGGTGGGGATCACCGAAGAATTTGCACTCGCCCCGCAGGAGACGGAGCTGCCGATCGGTTCCATCGCGCCGCCCTCCGGCTATGAGGGGCCGATGGTGGCCATAGACGCGGGTCATCAGGGGCCCGGACAGGACATGAGCGGCACGGAGCCGAACGGCCCGGGAAGCTCTGAGATGAAGGCGCGCATCGTGTCCGGCACCACCGGGCGGACCACCGGCCTTGCGGAATATGAGCTGAACCTGAACGTGGCCCTGCTTCTGCAGGAGGAACTTTTGCAGAGGGGCTATCAGGTGGTAATGACCCGCGACACCCACGACGTGAATCTGAGCAACATAGACCGCGCGTCCATCGCCAACGAGTCGGGCGCGGACATCATGGTGCGCATCCACGCCAACGGGGTGGACGACACCAGCGTGGACGGGGCGCTCTGCATGGTGCCGTCCGCGTCCAACCCCTACGTGGGCGATCTTTACAGCGCGTGCAGCTATCTGGGCCAGTGCATCGTGGACGCCTACTGTGAGGCCACGGGCCTTGCGAACGACGGCCTGCAGGAGGTGGACAACATGACGGGCATCAACTGGAGCCAGATCCCGGTGACCATCATCGAGATGGGCTTCATGACCAACGAGGGCGACGACCTTTACATGGCGGATGAGGAGAACCAGCGCACAATGGCGCTCGGCATTGCGGATGGCATCGACCGCTACTTTCAGGGAGAGATGACGAATCCCTAGATAGCCAGGGCGCGGCAATGCGGTGCGCAGGTGCGAAGACGCCAGCGAGCGGCAGCGCGGTTTGCAGATGCAGGAAGCGCCGGACGGCGGCTATGAAGTGCCGGACGTGCGGAAAAGGGGAGTGGGACATGGCGGAGCAAAGAGAGGAAAAACCCGAGTATTTCCGGGATGCGCTGGCGGATTTTATGCACGACGCGGCCAGCGGCGACGCCGTGCGCCATCTGGTGGACCTGGGCTATACCACGAACGCCATCCTGCAGAGGCTGGACTTTCCGACGCCGCGCGAGCGGGTGGAAAAGGCCGTGTACCGCCGCCTCATCGAGAAAGGAGTTCTGCTGGAGGAGCTTCCCGTGCCGGAGGATTCTCTGCGCAGGATCCGGTTGGACGTGCCGCGCGGCCCCGGCGAGGGGCAGGTCCGGCTTATGCGCATCCTGCGCGGGCAGATTCAGGACAACGAGGAGGAGCATTCCTACGCCGCCTGCCCCTTCGGGACCATCCGCCGAAACCGGGAGGCGCGGCTTGCCGCGATGCTGGACTGCCTGACCACGCGGGAGCGGGATTATCTTCTCGGGATCCCCTGGCCGCCGAGAGTGATCTACCACCGCCTGGACAGCCGCATGCTGGAGATGGCGGTCTGCCTGGCCACACAGCCGGGGCGGGAGTGGAGGTTTTATTTCCTCGGAAAGGGAGAGACGATGGCCATAAACGCGGTGTAAACGCACCGAACCAATGAAAAAGCCCGGAATGTGCGGGGATGCACGATCAAAATAAAAAAAGAAAAGGAGAAAAAACAATGGCAAACAAGTATGCAGGAACAAAGACGGAACAGAATCTGAAGGCGGCTTTCGCGGGCGAGAGCCAGGCGAGGAACAAGTACACCTATTTTGCGAGCGTGGCGAAAAAGGAAGGCTTTGAGCAGATCTCCGGTCTGTTTTTAAAGACGGCGGACAACGAGAAAGAGCACGCCAAGATGTGGTTCAAGGAGCTGGCCGAGCTGGGAAACACGGCGCAGAACCTGGCGGCCGCGGCGGACGGCGAGAACTACGAGTGGACCGATATGTACGAGACCTTTGCGAAGGAAGCGGAGGAGGAAGGCTTTGCGGAGCTGGCCGCGAAATTCCGCGCGGTTGCGCTGATCGAGAAATCGCATGAGGAGAGATACCGCGCGCTTCTGAAGAACGTGGAGATGCAGACGGTGTTTGAGAAGGGCGAAATGACCATGTGGGAGTGCAGGAACTGCGGACATCTGGTCATGGGCACGAAGGCTCCGGAAGTATGCCCGGTGTGCAACCATCCCCAGAGCTACTTTGAGGTACACGCGGAAAACTATTAAGCGGATGAAAAACGTGAGCGAAAAAGAGATACTGCGCGACAGGGACATCCGGGAGCCTCTGTTTGATTTCCTGGAGGAAACCTTCGGGAAGACGCGCATATTGGAAGAAAAACGAATGGGAAGATCGCGGGCGGACATTGTAATGGTCACGCCCGCGGGTGTTGTCGGCATCGAGATTAAGAGCGATGCCGACACTTATGCGCGGCTGGCCGGCCAGATAGAGGATTACGACCGGTATTACGACAGCAATTACGTGGTGGCGGGCACCAGCCACGCCCATCACATCGAGGAGCGCGTGCCGGAGCACTGGGGCATCATCACGGTGGAGCTGCAGAACGGCGCGCCGGATTTTTATATCCTGCGCCATGCGCAGGATAACCCGCGCCTGGACTGGAAGAGGAAACTGAGCATCCTGTGGCGGCCGGAGCTGGCGCACATCCAGGAGCTGAACGCCATGCCAAAGTACGCCGGAAACAGCAAAGAGTTTGTGATCGACAAGATCCTGCAGAGGGTGCCGGAGGAGATCCTGGGGCCCCAGATCTGCGAGGAGCTGTTCGAGCGGGACTACGATAAGATCCTGGAGACGATCAACGCCTACCGCCTGGAGCACGGGCAGAAAAAGCGGCGCAAAGTAAAACGCAGAAAGTACAGGCCCATCGGCGGCTGATCCTGGCACCTTACTTTTAATCTGATTTTAATTTCTTTTCAAAGAATGATTAAGACAACTTTGGTAAAGTCTATAACATCAAAGAGAAAACGCGCCTGTCCGGCTTCATCCGGCGCGCGGGATCAGGAAAGGAAGGTATGGCTATGGAACAGTTAGAAAAGGTGGACCGCCTGCGGGAGCGGGCCGGCGTGAGCTATGAGGAGGCAAAGCAGGCCCTGGAGGCCAGCGGCTGGGATCTTCTGGAGGCGATGGTATACCTGGAGAAGAACGGGCGGGTAAAAGGCCCGGAACAGGCCACCTACTCCACCAGCTACGAGGACCAGTCCCAGTACGTCTCCGTGAAGGACAAGGTAAAAGAGCAGAAAAAAAACGACAGCCCGTTCGTGCAGTTGAAAAAACTCATCCGCCTGGCGTGGAAAAAGAGCAGGGAAAACTATTTCTGCATCCGCCGCAGGGAGGAGGAGATCCTGAAGGTGCCGGTGTGGATCCTGGTGCTGGTGCTTTTGTTCGCGCTGCATGTGGTCATCATCGCGCTGATCGCGGGGCTTTTTCTGGACTGCTCCTACTCGTTCTGCGGAAAAGGGAACCTGGAAAACGCCAACAAGGCCATGGAAAAAGCGGAAGAGTTTGCGGACAAGGTGAAAGATGAGTTTGAGAACATGTAAGCGGGGACACGGGATATGGCACACATCCTTGTAGTGGAAGATGAGGAAAAACTGGCGCGCTTTCTGGAGCTGGAGCTGCTCCATGAGGGCTACGAGGTGAGCAAGTCGGGCAACGGCCGGGAAGCGCTTGCCATGGCGCAGCAGGGGCAGTACGATCTCATCCTGCTGGACATCATGCTGCCGGGCTTAAACGGGCTGGAGGTGCTGCGCCGCCTGCAGCAGGAGAAGCCGGTTCCGGTCATTCTCCTGACGGCCCGGGACGCTGTGATGGACAAAGTGGCCGGGCTGGACGCCGGGGCGGTGGACTATATCACAAAACCCTTCGCCATCGAGGAGCTGCTGGCGCGGGTGCGGGTGGCCCTGAAGCTGCACGCAGGTCCGCAGGACGGCGCGCCCGGGCGCGACGGATGTGAGGAGGGCGTGCTGCGCTGGGGAAAGCTCACGCTGTCCGAGCAGCGCCACCAGGTTACCTACGACGGAAACGAGATCCCCCTGACCAACCGGGAATTTCAGATCCTGAAGATCCTGCTGGAAAACCGGGACATTGTGCTCTCCAGGGACGTGCTCCTGAACCGGGTGTGCGGGTTCGACTACGTGGGGGAGACCAATGTGATCGACGTGTACATAAGGTTCCTGCGCTCCAAGATCGACGAGGTGTACCGGGTCAAAATGATCCACACGGTGCGCGGCGTGGGCTATGTGATCAAATCGGAGAGTGAGAAGTGAAAAAGGGAAGCACCGCGCAGACGAGGCGCATGACATCTATCACGAGAAAACTGCACTGGTCCTGGATCGGGAAGAAGATCGGACTCTATATCGGATCCGATGTTCTTCTTTTTCTGATGCTGATGGCGGGCTGGATCTGCGACCGGGAAGCCGCGGCGCTGGGCGGCCTGTATTGGAAGTATCCGCGCGCGCTTCTGAATGGCGGGGCCGGGCGGGAGCTGGTCTACCGGGTGTCGGACGAGAGCGGGAAGGCGCTTTTTACCTTAAATCTGCTTCCCGCCCTGCAGGTCGCCGCATACGTGCTGCTGGCGGTGGCGGCTGTCCAGATCCTGCGCCTTTTTCTCTCCTACCGGAAGGAGGACAAAAAGATCCGCGACATTCTGGCGCCCATCAACGAGATCGCCCTCAAGGCGGACGAGCTCAGCAAAATGACGTTTACGGAGGATAAGTACCAGCAGATTGAGGACGCCATCTCCCACCTGTCGCCGGAGGAGGCGGAGCTTTTGTCCTTTGGGGACGCGGATCTGCAGGGCATCGAGGCCGCCATGAACAACCTGCTCATCCGCATGCGCGATACATACCGGCAGCAGGCGCGCTTTGTGGACGACGCCTCCCACGAGCTGCGCACGCCCATCGCGGTCATCCAGGGCTATGCGGACATGCTGTCCAGGTGGGGCCGGGAGGATGAAAAAGTCCTGGACGAGTCCATCGCGGCCATCCGGCACGAGTCGGAGCACATGAACTATCTGGTGGAGCAGCTTCTGTTCCTGGCCAGGGGCGACAGCGGAAAGACCAGGCTGAACATGGAGCGTGTGGATCTGAACGCCCTGATGCGGGAGGTGTACGAGGAGTCCTTCCTGATCGACGAAAAACATCCCTATTTTCTGGAACTGTACGGCGAGCCGTCCGCGGCCGATGAAAACGAGGCACCCGCAGCCGACGGGAACGGGATGTCTGCGCCCGATGAAAACGAGGCACCCGCGGATGATGAAAACGGGGGGCTCGCAGCCGATGGCGACGGAGCCCTTCTCAAGCAGGCGGTGCGGATCCTGGTGGACAACGCCGCCAAATATACCAGGGAGGGCGACGAGATCCGCCTTGGAACCGGAACGACAGAGGAGAGACGCCCCTATCTGCAGGTGCAGGACGCGGGCGTCGGCATGGCGGAGGCGGATGTGTCCCACATGTTCGAGCGCTTTTACCGGGCGGATGACGCCAGGGGCTACCAGGGGAGCGGCCTGGGCCTCTCCATCGCCAAGTGGATCGTGGACAAACACGGGGGACATTTTGAGATCCTCTCGCGCACCGGCCTGGGCACCAGGATACGGATCATCCTGTGAGCGCTTTGCCGCAAGGGGAAACAGAAATCCATCGGGCAGGGAAATCGGGCAGGGAAACGCAAATTTGCGCTTGCTTTTTTGAAAAAGATTATTTATTATGAGAATAATGGCCGTAGGGCCCGCAAATAATCCTGCAGGGCAGGCATTACGAGGAGGAAGATCATGTTAAGTCAGATTGCGATTTTTGCGGAAAATCAGAAGGGTGCCATGCGCAACATTACCGATATTCTGGCAAAAAATAATATCAATATCCTGGGTTCCGTAACCAACGACAGCGCGGAGTACGGCATCATCCGCATGCTGGTCTCGGATCCGCCGAAGGCGCTGGAAAGTTTGAGCGGCGCGGGATACCTGTGCAAGGCCACCGATGTGCTGGGCGTGGAGTGCGAGGACCGGGTGGGAGCGCTGAATCGGCTGCTGGAGGCGCTGGATGAGAGCAATATCAGCGTGGACTACCTGTACCTGTCCTTTGACCGCGAGAAAGCCAGCCCCATCATGGTCATGCACGTGCCGGACACCGCGGAGGTGGAGGAGTGCCTGAAATCGAAGGGGTTTGCTGTGCTGTAAGGGCGCGCGGGGCGAAAAGCGGCCGAAGCAGCGCGGAGAGCACCCAAACCCTGCCGAGACGGCGCGCAGGGCAAAAAACCTGCCAAAATAGAGCGCAATTTCCCGAAAAAATGTATTTTAACGCAATTTTCCGAAAAATCGGGCTTGAGAGCGCATCGAAAATGTGATAGAATAATGGAAACCTAGACCGTGATGAGATGGAGGTAGCTATGGATAATCACAAGTATGATGCGCTCAAGATAGAAAACCAGCTTTGTTTTCCGCTTTACGCCTGTTCCAGGGAGATCATCAAACAGTATACGCCCTTCCTGGACGAGCTGCACCTCACGTACACGCAGTACATTACCATGCTGGTTCTCTGGGAGAAAAGATCTCTCACGACAAAGGAACTGGGAAATATTTTGTATCTCGATTCCGGGACCCTCACGCCCCTTCTGAAAAAGATGGAGGCCGGCGGGCTGCTCACGCGCATGCGCTCCAGGGAGGATGAGCGGAATCTGGTAATTACCATCACAGAGGCGGGGGAAGCGCTGAAAGAGCGGGCCGTGGATATCCCGCAGAAAGTGATGGCGTGCACAAAGCTGGACAGGGAGGACGCGGAGACGCTCTACCGGATCTTGTATAAGATCCTGGGACAAAAAAATAAAGTCCAGGCATAGGAAAATTAGATCTTGTGAAAATAAAAGAAGATGCGGGAGCATGTCCCTGCATCTTCTTTTTGTCGAAAAAACAGCCTGATGCGAAAAGCGCAGCCGGGTCAGGATTTTAAAGTCCTCGTGAAAAAGTCCGCGATGATGTCCCACAGCTCCTGCTGGAAGAAGGGCATGCTGGCGTGGTCGGAACCCTCCAGCGCGATCAGCGTGGCATCGCATCCCTTGGAGGTCAGGGCGTCATACAAAAGTTCGCTCTGGGAGAAGGGAACGGTGTGGTCGTCCGTGCCGTGGATGAGCAAAAACGGCGGGGCCTGCCTGGTCACATAGTGGACGGGACAGGCTTTCAGCGCGTTCTTCGGGTCGGACTGGATGCGAAATCCTACCAGCAGATCCTCGGGCGGGGAGAGGGTCTCGTCCGACGGAATGGAAAATTTGGTCAGGTCCGTGGGCGGGTACCAGGGACAGGCCGCCTGCACCGCGCTGGAATATTCCAGATAAGCACCCTGGTCGAGGGCTTTGCGGTTCCCGGTCAGGGCCGCCATGGCAGCCAGGTGGCCGCCGGCCGATTCTCCCATCACGCCGAAGTGGTCGGGATCGATGCAGTAGCGGTCGGCGTGGGCGCGCAGATAGCGGATGGCCTCCTTCACGTCCACAAGGGCTGCCGGGTACTGGGCCACGTTGCTGGTGCGGTACTCCACGCTCGCCACCACAAAGCCCTGCCGCGCGAGCTGGCACAGGTAGGCCAGATGCGCGCTTTTGTTCATGGTCAGCCACGCGCCGCCGCAGATCCACACGATGCACGGGCTCTTTTTCTTTCCCTGCTCCGGGTATACAATATCCATCCGCAGGTCCTGCACCACATGGCCGAACCAGCCGTCCCGCTGGGCAAACGTGACATCCGTGCAGACCGCGTACTGCGGGGCGGGCGTTTTGATCTTCATTGTCTTTTTCATGGGAATCCTCCTTGTCGAGTGCTCGTCAGAGCGGTTTTGCAAAGTGTATTGCAGCGATTTAATCTGAAATTTATTTTACCATAGATTCCCGGGCAGCGGTAGAGTTTTCTTGCCTTTTTGCCCGGAAACCGATACAATAGAGTGCAGAGATCACACAGGCGGGGAGGGCCGTATCATGCGAAGGACACAGACGAGGAACACGCGGGGAAAGATCATAGCCGCCGCGTGGCAGCTGTTTTATGAGGTGGGGTACGAGAACACCACGGTGGACGAGATCATCCGCCAGGCGCAGACTTCAAAGGGCTCTTTTTACCACTATTTCAGCGGGAAGGACGCGCTTTTGGGCACCCTGGCCTATCTGTTCGACGAAAAGTACGAGGAGCTCCAGGACGCGATGGATCCCGCGATGGGCAGCTATGAGAAACTCATCTATCTGAACAACGAGCTGTTCGCCATGATCGAGAACAGTATCTCCCTCGACCTGCTGGCGCGCCTTTTGTCCTCACAGCTCATCCTGCGGGGCGAGAAGTCGCTTCTGGACCGCAATCGCCTGTATTACAGGCTGCTGCGCAAGATCATCCTGGAGGGACAGGAAAAAGGCGAGCTGCGCACAGATGTGTCCGTGGGGGAGATCGTGAAGGCCTACGCGGTGCTGGAGCGCTCCTTTCTCTACGACTGGTGCATTTCCGGCGGCGAGTATTCTCTGAGGAGCTATTCACAGAAAATGCTGCCCATCCTGCTGGCGGATTTTCGGACCGCGCCGCAGTGCACTCAAAAAAATACAATTTAGTATAAAATTTATTTATGATATAGTATAGTTTGTTTTTGCTTTATTTAAAAGGAAAATCAGGATTTTATTGATAAATCGTACAGAATAAGGTCTAAACTATGTTCTGCTTGATGTACAGAAAAGATAATGCTATACTCTTACAATATGAACTGCAGCGTGGCTGCAGGAATTGAGGAGGAGAGCAAATGACAACAGCAAAAATCTGTATCGCGGCCGCCATTGTAGCGTATCTGGCCATTGTCATCTACATTGGGTACCGCTGTTCCAAGCAGAACAAAAACGAGGACGATTTCTATCTGGGCGGAAGAAAACTGGGCCCGTTCGTGACGGCCATGAGCGCCGAGGCGTCCGATATGAGCAGCTGGCTTTTGATGGGCCTTCCGGGCCTTGCGTATCTGACCGGTGTGGCGGATGCCGGGTGGACGGCCATCGGCCTGGCGGTCGGTACGTATGTCAACTGGCTGATCGTGGCGAAGCGCCTGCGCCGGTATTCCCTGGTGGCGAACAACTCCATCACGCTGCCCCAGTTTTTTAAGAACCGTTATCACGATGACAGCAAGCTGCTGATGTACATCGGGGCCATCGTCATCATTATCTTTTTTATCCCCTACACGGCGTCCGGCTTCGCGGCCTGCGGAAAACTGTTTTCCAGCCTGTTCGGGGTAGATTATTTCACGGCGATGATCATAAGCGCCGTGGTCATCGTGGGCTACACCATGCTGGGCGGTTTCCTGGCGGCGTCCACCACGGACTTTATGCAGAGTATCGTCATGTCCATCGCCCTGATCGTGGTGCTGGTGTTCGGCGTCAGCGTGGCCGGCGGCTTCGGCGCGGTTGTGGAGAACGCGAAAGCGCTCCCCGGCTACCTTTCCCTCACGCAGACCTACGATCCGGTTGCCGGGACGGGAGGCCCCTACGGCCTGATCAATATTTTCTCCATGATGGCATGGGGGCTCGGCTATTTTGGCATGCCCCATATCCTGCTGCGCTTTATGGCCATTGAGAATGAGGAGAAGGTGGCGCTTTCCCGCCGCGTGGCCAGCATCTGGGTGGTCATTTCCCTGACCATCGGCGTCGGCATCGGCATCATCGGCTACACCATGAGCAAAGTGGGCGCTCTGCCTGTGCTGGAGGGCTCCAACTCCGAGACGATCATCGTGCAGATCGCGGATTACCTCAGCAAAAACGGCGTGCTGGCGGCCCTGCTGGCCGGCGTTATCCTGGCGGGCATCCTGGCGTCCACCATGTCCACCGCGGACTCCCAGCTGCTGGCGGCGTCCTCTGCGGTATCTTCCGACCTGCTGGGCGATTCCCTGAAAAAGAAGGGCGGAAGCGGCATGGCGGCGGCGAGGATCACACTGCTTCTGATCGCCGTGATCGCGGTGTTCCTGGCGCGCGACCCGAACAGTTCCGTGTTTGGCATCGTGTCCTTTGCCTGGGCGGGCTTCGGCGCATCCTTCGGCCCCGTGATGCTGGCGGCTTTGTTCTGGAAGCGCTCCAACCGCTACGGCGCGCTGGCCGGCATGGTAGCGGGCGGCGTGATGATCTTTGTGTGGAAGTATCTGGTTCGCCCCATGGGCGGCGCGTGGAATATCTACGAGCTGCTCCCGGCTTTCCTGGTGGCGCTTCTGGCAATCGTGGTGGTGAGCCTGCTCACCCCGGCGCCGGAGAAGTCTATCCTGGAAGAGTTTGAGAAGGCCTCCGGAAAATAAATATGCCGTACAAAATAGTTCTTTGAAAGAGGACGGGAATGTGTTATGATGGGATTGCCGTGGAAACTGCGGCAATCCTTTTTGTATCATCATCCTGTGACGCCGGGGCAGAGCGCTCTGGATCCGGCGGCACCCTGCTGGAGGTTTTGACGATGCGTTGTTGGAAGATAGTATTGCTTGCCGGGCTCTGCATGGCGCTTGCCGGCTGCCGGGACAAAGGCCCCACAAAGGCGGAGCTCGCCCGGGATGAGGGCATATCTTATATGGAAATGGGAGAGTACGAGGACGCCGCGGCGTCTTTTGAGAATGCGTATGCGCTCTGCGACGACAAGATGCCGAAGACCAGGGCGGATATTTTGCTCTACGAATCTGCCTGTCAGTTCCGGCTGGAGGATTATGAGAGCGTGAAGGAAACCTGCACCAGGGTGCTGGATCTGCAGGAGAATGCGGACGCCTATTATATGCGCGGCGCGTCCTTCCTGAAACTGGGGGAGGGCGAGGCGGCCCGTGCGGATTTTGATGCGGCTTCCCTGCTGACGCCGGGAGATTACGGCCTTTTTCTGAATATCTATATGCAGTATGAGGCACAGAACCTGTCCGCCGTGGGGGACGAGTATCTGCAGAAAGCCCTGCGTGCGGAGGGCGGGGAGATGGAGGACTATTACCAGAAGGGGAACATTTATTTCTATCTGGGCGACTACGCGAAGGCGCAGGAGCTGCTTGCAAAGCCAGCGGAGGCAAAGCACAGGAAGGCCATGCTGCTGATGGGCCAGGTGTACCTGAAGCTGAACGACGCAGTCCACGCGAAGAACAGTTTCCAGCAGTATATAGAAGAATACGGCAAGGACGCGGAGGTCTGCAACGGCATTGTGCTGTGCGAACTGATGGAGGGCAACTATGACGCGGCCATCTCTATGGTGTCGGAGGCGCTGGAGCTGGAGATGGACGACAGCGTCCGCAGGGACCTCCTCTACAACCGCGTGGTGGCCTACGAGCGCAAGCACGACTTTGAGACGGCTGCGGAACTGGCGGGCCAGCTGCTGGAGCAGTACCCGAAAGATGAGAAAGCGCAGAAAGAATATGATTTCCTGATCACGAGATAGCGCCGGGACAAAGGAGTGTGTATGTTTCAGACGGAAGCGGAAGAAAAAAAGGAGCGGGTGCTCCTCGTGGGGGTCAGCCTGCAGGAGGGACCGGAGGCGGAGGAATCTCTGCGCGAACTCAAGGAACTCGCAAAGACGGCGGGGGCCGAGAGCGTGGGCATGGTCATCCAGAACCGGGAGCAGATCCATCCGGGCACATATATCGGCAAGGGAAAGATAGAGGAAGTAAAGCAGATGGCTTACGCCCTGGAGGCGGACGCCATTCTGTGCGACGATGAGCTGACGCCGGCGCAGATGCGCAACCTGTCGCAGGAGCTGGACAGAAAGGTGCTGGACCGCACGCTGATCATCCTGGATATTTTCGCCTCGCGGGCTTCCACCAGCGAGGGCAAGATCCAGGTGGAGCTGGCGCAGCTGAAATACCGGCAGGCCAGGCTGGTCGGTCTGAGGGATTCTCTGTCCAGGCTGGGCGGAGGTATCGGCACCAGGGGGCCTGGGGAGAAAAAGCTGGAGATGGACCGGCGTCTGATCAAGAGCCGCATCGCGCAGCTTGGCCGGGAGCTGGAGGAGGTAAAGCGCCACCGCCAGGTGACCAGGAGCAGGCGGAGCCGTCAGTCCATGCCGGTGGCGGCCATCGTGGGCTACACAAACGCGGGCAAATCCACGCTCTTAAACACGCTGACGGGCGCGCGGGTGCTGGAGGAGGACAAGCTGTTTGCCACCCTGGATCCCACCACGCGGATTTTGGAACTGCCCTCCGGGCAGGAGATCCTGCTCACGGACACGGTCGGTTTTATCCGCAAGCTCCCCCACCATCTCATCGACGCGTTTCGGAGCACGCTGGAGGAGGCGAAGTACGCCGACCTGATCCTGCACGTGACGGACGCCTCCAGCGAGCAGGCGGAGTCCCAGATGAAGGTGGTATACGAGACGCTGGGCAACCTGGGCGTCACCGGGAAACCCATTGTCACACTTTTCAACAAATGCGACAGGGCAGGCGTGCAGGAGCCTCTGCGGGACCCGAAGGCGGACCGGACCTTAGTTGTCTCCGCCAAATACGGGGACGGGCTGGAAGAGCTGAAGGCGGTGCTGGAAGAACTCATAAACGAGAGGAACGTGCTGATCGAGCGGGTATACACGTACGACGAGGCCGGCATCATCCAGCTGATCCGCCGTCAGGGACAGCTTTTGGAGGAAGACTATCGGCCTGAGGGCATCTATGTGCGGGCTTATGTGCCCATGGACATCTACGGGGCGGTCACGCCCAGATAAGAGTGCAGGAAAGTGCCGTCAGGGCGGAGATCATCGCCGGGAGGGGCGTTTGCGTTCCGACGATGGGTGCAGGGGCTGCAGCGAGGCGGCTTCCGGCGATGGCGTTTGAAGCTTTGCCGCGCTGCTTTTGAGAATATTTTGGAAATTCGCAGATTTGTAGTGCCGTAAAAAAGCAAATGTCCGCGTGAGGCAATCAAAACACTTTAGTGCGTTAAATTGCGTGCAAATGCAGTAAAATCAACAAAAATAGCTTGACAAGCCTGCATCTTCTCCAATATAATGCAAATGTAGCAATAATCTACATTTTCTAATTTTTATGGAGGTACCCAGATGAATAAAGGTACAGTTAAGTGGTTCAACGCTGAAAAGGGTTATGGATTTATCACGGGTGAAGATGGGGCAGATGTATTTGTACATTTCTCAGCTATCCAGGGTGAAGGATTCAAATCTCTGGAAGAAGGTCAGGCTGTTTCTTACGATTTGACAGAGGGCGCTCGCGGCATGCAGGCTGCCAATGTTGTTAAATTATAAATGACAGAGTAAATCTTTTGACTAGCGTAAAAAAAGAGCCCGTGAAAGGGTTCTTTTTTTGTAGAAAAATAGTAGGAGAACGATCATGCAGTATGTGATTTATGAGGACTCATCTATCCTGGTGTGCCGCAAGCCTGCGGGGATGGCCGTGCAGAACGCCTCCGTCTCCAGGATGGATCTGGAGAGCATGGCACGCGCTTATCTGGCAGAGCAGGGCGGCATGCCTGATCCGTATCTGGCGGTGGTGCACCGCCTGGACCAGCCGGTGGAAGGCCTTGTCGTGTTTGCAAAGACGCAGAAGGCGGCCGCGTCTTTAAGTGCCCAGCTTCAGGACGGCAGGATGAAAAAAGAATATCTGGCGGCGGCCTGCGGACGTTTTGAGAAAGCAAGCGGAACCCTGGTGCACTTTCTGAAAAAGGAGGCGGCGGGCAACCGCTCCGAGGTGGTTCCGGAAAGGACGCCGGGAGCCAAAAAGGCGGTGCTGGCCTATGAGGTGCAAAGAGAGGAGAACGGGCTGTCTTATCTGAAAATCCAGTTAAAGACCGGACGGCACCATCAGATCCGGGTGCAGACGGCGGCCGCGGGCGCACCCCTTTTCGGGGATCAGAAATACAATCCGTCCGCGAAGCCCGGCCAGAGGCTTGCACTTGCGGCGAGCCGCCTGGAATTTATCCACCCGGCTACCGGCAAAAAAATGAGTTTTTCTGCAGAGCCGGAAAACGAAATCTTTCTATAAAAAACAGCATCCTGCGCATACTATATCCGTCAGCTTTACAAAGATCGTATTTGCGGGGGACTTTGCATGCGGGTGCCATACAGACAGATGCTCACCATAGCGGGAATTGCAGCGGCAGTATTTCTGGGGATGAAATATGTGCTGCCGGCTGCGGTTCCCTTTTTGCTCGCCTGGGTGCTGGTCCGCCTGCTGCTCCCGGCCGTGCTTTGGCTGGAGCGCTGGTTCCACTTTAAAAGGGTAATGGCAGGAGGGATCCTTCTGATCCTTCTGACGGTTTCTCTGGGCGTGGCGCTGTATTTTCTGGGCGGTCAGCTGATCACGCAGATCTGTAATCTGGCCGCCAATTTTGACACCTACATGGGAAAGGCGAAGGAACTGATCCGGGCCTGCTGCGGCGAGGTGGAGCGAAACACGGGCATCCACGCGCAGGCGGTGGAAAGCTTCATATATCAAAATATGTCCACGCTGGAACAGCGCATCCAGGTGTATGCCGTGCCGGATATGCTGAAAAATTCCGTCGTTTATCTGAAGATATTTCTGGAATGGCTTGGGGTGCTGCTGATCGTATTTGTGTCCTATATGCTGATCATCAAAGACTACGACCGACTGCGCGAGCTGGTCAAAAAAGGAGGCATTTATGAGCGCGTCCGAAAGATCAACGCGGCCATGCAGGCCATGGGCGGTGCCTGGCTGCGCGCGCAGTTTCTGATCATCCTGATCGTCACGGCAATCTGCGTGGCCGGCCTCTGGCTTTTGGGTTATCCCTACGCGCTGCTTTTGGGAATCTTCATCGGGCTTCTGGACGCGCTTCCCTTCCTCGGCACGGGCACCGTTCTGGTTCCGTGGGGCCTTTTCCACCTCTTTACAGGCGGATTCCGCTACGGGGCCGGCCTGATCGTGCTGTTTTTCATTGCCAACACACTGCGGGAATACCTGGAACCCAAGCTGATGGGGGACCGCATGGGCATCTATCCCATCGCCATGGTGGCGGCGGTGTACGTGGGCATCCGCCTGTACGGGATCGCAGGGGTGGCGTTGGGGCCGGTCAGCCTGATGCTGGTTTTGGAGATCTGGAGAGAACTGCGGGAAGAGGGGAAAACATGAGAAAAAGGGGCTGTTCAAATAGTGCGGCAGCCCCCTGGTTAATGCTTCTTAACTTCCAGTAAGATTTAACACTCAAGAAAAATAAACAGCCTACAAAGCCCGGAAATTCAACATTTCTATTG
>CANRIR010000029.1 GCA_947630735.1 uncultured Marvinbryantia sp. | reverse complement strand
ATGAAACTGAGACTGTTAAGATGGTTGATAAAAAAGACTCAGAGAAACGCCAGTTTAATTGGGGTGTAATAAAGGTCGCAAGTACGGTTTTGGTAGTTGACCTTGGCATTGCGGCGAGTGCCCTGGGAGGTAACTTCAATCTTAAATTACCGAAGAAACCATAAGGCAATACTGGTGCTTTTATTTGATTGTAGGAGAGCGCAATGTACGCACAGGCAGCGGCAAAATTGAATACCTTACTCCGTAACGGTGCATACGGTATCGTTATGAGGGGTGTGCAGAAATGCACCTTTATCAGAACATATTGAGGAAAACAGATTTTGACAAGCGATGGAGTCGCGAGAGCAAGATGTGGATATAGCAGGAGAGAAATTATGCAGATGCCGCAGGATTTTACGGAAAGAATGAAGACGCTTCTGAAGGGGGAGTACGCGGATTTTTTGGCTTCGTACGACCGGCCCCGCAATTTTGGCCTGCGGGTAAATACGCTGAAGATTTCCCCGCGGGAGTTTGAGCGCCTGGCACCGTTTCATCTGACGAAGGTGCCGTGGGTAGACAACGCTTATTTTTATGAGGAGCAGGATATGCCTGCACGGCACCCGTTTTACTACGCCGGGCTGTATTATCTGCAGGAACCCAGCGCCATGACGCCCGCGTCCGTGCTGCCCGTGCGCCCCGGGGACCGGGTGCTGGATCTTTGCGCGGCTCCGGGCGGCAAAGCCACGGAGCTGGGGGCGAAACTGCAGGGGAAGGGCCTGCTGGTGGCGAACGACATCAGCGCATCCCGGGCGAAGGCTCTTCTGAAGAATATAGAAGTGTTCGGCATTTCCAACGCGTTTGTGACCAACGAAGTTCCGGCGAAGCTGGCGAAACAGTTTCCGGAATTTTTTGACAGGATCCTGGTGGATGCGCCCTGCTCCGGCGAGGGGATGTTCCGGAAAGACCCGGCTGCCGCGAAGGCCTGGGATGCGGAAAAGCCGCTGGTCTGCGCGAAACAGCAGCGCGAGATCATCCGGCGGGCGGCGGATATGCTGGCCCCGGGCGGGCAGATGCTCTATTCCACCTGCACTTTTTCCGTGGAGGAGAACGAGCGGATCATTGCCGGGCTTTTGGCGGAGCGCCCGGATCTGGAGCTGCTGGACATTCCCTGGTACGAGGGCTTTTCCCATGGGTATGAAGGGCTGGAAAAATGTGTGCGCATTTTCCCGCACAGAATGTCCGGCGAAGGGCATTTTCTGGCTCTGCTTGGAAAAAAGGGCGGGGAGCTGCCCGCGGCTGCCGCGGGGCTTCGGCGCGGCTTCGGACGGCAGGGAAACGACCGCCGTGCGAATGTGCCTGCGGGCGGGGCGCGGGTACGAACCGCGAAAGAAAGCACTCCAGATCGCCGTGCGAATATGTCTGCGGGCGGGGCGTGGGCCGGAAAAGGCGGCTCTGCGCGCGGCGGTGGCGGACAGAATGGAGAGCGGGAGATCCTTCTGGATTTTCTGAAGGACGTCTCCATGCCCATGGATGAGAACCGGCTGGAGATCCGAAAAGGGCAGGCATATTATGTGCCGGAGTTTTCGGATGAGAAGGCGGGGCTTGTTTTTCTCCGCAACGGACTGTACCTTGGCGAAGTGAAAAAAGACCGCTTCGAGCCGAGCCAGTCGCTTGCGCTCGCGCTGAAAAAAGAGCAGTACGCACAGGTGCTGGACCTGCCTGCGGGGGACGTGCGCGTGCAGAAATATCTGAAGGGCGAAACCATCGATGTGGAGGAGCGGGATTTACACGGCGCTTTTTCGGGTGCAGGGGACGAAGATTTACGCGGCGCTTTTCCGAGTGCGGGGGACGAAGATTTACACGGCGCTTTTTCGGGTGCAGGGGACGAGGATTTACACGGCGCGCATGTTAGTGCGGGGGAACAGAAACTCCGAGGTGCTTTTTCCGGTGCGGGAAAGAATCGTTCCGGCGATGCGAAGGGATGGCACCTGGTGTGCGTGGAGGGCTATCCTCTCGGCTGGGGAAAGCTGGCCGGCGGCGTGCTGAAGAACAAGCTGCACGCGGGCTGGAGAATGCAGTGACGCCCGAAAAAGACACTTATGATCTTGGCGAGTTTATCATAAAAACGCGGCATGGACGGGAAACAGAGGTGGCAGCGTGAAGCAGATTTTGATTGTAGACGACGATATTCACATTGGGGATATGCTGGAGGAAGTCCTGAAAAAAGAGGGTTATGGCGTCTGGCGCGCCTATTCCGGCACAGAGGCGGTTCTTGTGCTTGAAAAGGCGCGCCCGGATCTTGTGCTTCTGGATCTGATGCTGCCGGGGCTGAACGGCGAGGAACTTCTTCCCAGGATGAGAAAAATTCCAGTGATCGTGGTAAGCGCGAAGGCAGAGGTGGGCAGCAAGGTAGATCTGCTGCTGGGCGGCGCGGCCGATTATGTGACCAAACCCTTTGACCTGCAGGAACTTCTGGCGCGCATTGCCGTGCAGCTGCGAAAGACCGCGGATGCGGGGGAGGATGTGCTGCGCTTTGGGAATATGGAGCTGGATGCGGGCAGCCGCACGGCGGCGGCGGACGGCCGGACCGTCCGTCTGACGCGCACGGAGTGCGCCATCCTGAAACTGCTGATGCGGAACCCGGGACAGGTGCTGCCGAGATCCCTTCTTCTGGAGCGCATCAGCGCGGATACCCCGGACTGCACCGAGAGTTCTTTAAAAATGCATGTCAGCAACCTGCGGAAAAAGCTGCGGGAAATCTGCGGCAGGGACTGCATCGAGGCGGTGTGGGGGATCGGCTTTCGGCTGAGGGATTGAACCACCGGGACGGCTGTGGGGATCGGTTTTCGGCTGTGGGATTGAATCTCTGCCGAATCTTTACCATATCTTTATAAATTTCTTTACCGGTTTCTTTACTTTTTCCGTTTACAGTGAGCCTGTCATCAAAAGGAGGCTGCACATATGGAATATGTATTGATCACAAACGCATTATGTAAAAGTTACCGAAACGTAAAGGTGCTGGACGGATTTTCCATGCATGTCCCAAAGGGGGCTATCTATGGCTTTGTGGGAAAAAACGGGGCCGGGAAGACCACGCTCATCCGGCTGGTCTGCGGTCTGCAGAGGCCCACGGCCGGAAGCTACACCCTTTACGGGAAAAAGAACACGGACAGGGAGATCGGCAGGGCGCGGCGCAGAATGGCCGCCATCGTGGAGACGCCGTCCATCTATCTGAACATGACGGCGCGGGAAAATTTAAAACAGCAGTACCGCATGCTGGGGCTGCCGTCCTACGACGGCCTGGAGGAGCTGCTCGATCTGGTGGGGCTCTCGGACACGGGGAGAAAGCGTGCGGCACGCTTTTCCCTCGGCATGAAACAGCGGCTGGGCATCGCGGTCGCGCTGGCGGGGGACCCGGATTTTCTGATCTTGGACGAGCCGGTAAACGGGCTGGATCCCCAGGGCATCATCGAGATCCGCGAACTGATCCTGCGGCTCAACCGGGAGCGGCAGATTACCGTGCTGATCTCCAGCCATATTCTGGATGAACTCTCCAGGATCGCCACCCACTACGGGTTTATCGACGGCGGGCGCATGGTGCGGGAAGTCAGCGCCGCCGATCTGGAGCTGGAGCTTTCCAGGCGCACCAGGGTTTCCGTCTCGGATACCGGAATACTGGCCAGGGTGCTGGACGGCATGGCGATAAACTACAAGATCCTCTCCGACACGCTGGCCGACATTTACGGCAGCATGAATGTCACACAGCTTACCATGGCGCTGGCGCGGGAAGGCTGCGAGGTGGCCTCCCTGCAGGAGCACAATGCCACGCTGGAGAGCTATTATCTGAACCTGGTGGGAGGTGAGCGCAGTGCGTAGACTTCTGTCCGCCAATCTGGCAAGGCTTTTCCGGCACAGGGTGTTCTGGATCTGCATGGCCGTCACATTTCTGCTGGGGGCTTACAACTTTTGGGTGGCCGGCAGTTACAGGGACAAGGGCGTCCTGCAGTACACGCTGGAACAGTCGGTTTTCAGCATCACGCCATTCGGATGTTTTCTGGCAGTTTTCGGCGTCTTGTTCATCGGGGATGAGTTTGCATACGGAACCATCCGCAACAAGATCGTGGCGGGGTATACGAGAGGGCAGGTGTACCTCTCCCTGCTGTTGACCGGCTCCGCGGCGGCGCTGCTGTTCTGCCTGACCTATGCGGCGGCCACGTTCGCGGTGGGCGTCCCGATCCTGGGATATTTCCAGGGAAATATGGACCGGATCCTGTACTATGCGTTTTGCCTGACGCTCTCCATGCTCGCGCTCTGCGCCGTTTTGACACTGCTGGCCATGCTGTGCCATCGCCGGACGGCCGCGGCGGTGCTGGGGATCCTGCTGGCCACGGCGCTTCTGGCCGCAGGCGCGAAGCTGGATTCCGACCTTTCGGAACCGGAGATGATCGACCGATATATACATATAGATATTAACGGCAAGCCGCTTGAAGTGGAAAAACATCCCAACCCGCTGTATCTGAAGGGCACGAAGCGGGAAATCTGCCAGTGGGCGGAGGATATTCTTCCCTCCGGCCAGGCCATACAGATCGGGAACCTGTCCGGCGATCATCCCGAGCGGTGGCCTCTGTGCTCGGCCGCTGTCTTTGCGGTGGTCACGGGCGCGGGCGTGTGGCTGTTCCGGCGAAAAGATGTGAATTGAGTTTCTGATAAGGAGCGCGTATGGAAAACTGGCTGTGGTTGGCGACGGCAGTGCTGGCGGGGATCGCGGCGGTTCTTGCCGGGAAGATCTATTATATGAAAAAAGCGGCGCGGGAGATTGAGCGGGCGTTTGCGGAATGTCTCGGAACGGACACCAACACGCTCATCGATATTTCCAGCCGCGACCGCCATATGCGCCGTCTGGCCGCGGCTGTCAACCGGGAGCTTAAAGCCTTGCGGACTCTGCGGCATCGCTATCTGCAGGGGGATTTGGAGTTAAAAGAGGCGGTGACCAACGTGTCCCACGACCTGCGCACGCCCCTTACCGCCATCTGCGGGTATCTGGAACTCCTGGAAGGAGAAGAAAAATCAGATCAGGCCACCCGCTATCTCGCCGTCATCGGGGAGCGCACCCGGACGATGCGCGCGCTCACGGAGGAACTTCTGCGCTATTCGGTCTCAAAATCCGCCGCGGCCGGGCAAAAGGCGGAGGAGGTTGTCCTGAACCATGTTCTGGAGGAGAGCATCGCCGCATACTACGGGGTGCTGCGGGAGCGGCATATTGAACCGGAGATTTCCATACCGGACGAAAAAATAGCGCGCACGCTGAACCGGAGCGCGCTTTCCCGCATTTTTGAAAATATCATAAGCAACGCCGCCAAATACAGCGACGGGGATCTTTGCATCGCCCTCGCTTTGTCCGGCGAGATCACGTTTCAAAACCACACGTCTGTGCTGGACGAGTTAAAGACGGCACAGCTTTTCGGGCGCTACTATACGGTGGATTCGGCGGAAAAATCCACAGGCCTGGGACTGGCCATCGCCAGGGCGCTGACAGAGCAGATGGGCGGATCCATAGACGCGCAGTACCGGGACGGAACGCTGTGCATCCGCGTGCGTTTCCCGGAAAAAGAACGCGGGGAAGCGGAAAATTAGCATAATCTCTAGATTTCCTTAACCTTCCTTTAGAATTTAAACAACAGAATGTTAAAGTACAGGCAGCCCCTGTTTTAGTAAGATGATTACGGAACAGGAGCTGTTTTTATATTTTCAGAGAAAGAGGATGAGAGATCGTATGACCGGAAACAGGAGATATGAGAGGGAGATCAGATACAGAAGAAGAATGCGGCAGCGCATAAAAAACACGATTTTTCTGACGGCGGCAGTTTTCTTTTTGATGCTGTGCGGAGGGCTGCTCCTGCATTCCTGCCGCAGCCGGTTTTCAGCCGCCGTTTCGGTGCGGGAAGTTCCATCGGAGGAGGAAGATCCTGCTCTGCCGGAGCAGCGCCCGACGGATGAGAGCGCTGCGGCCGGGATGGATGTGGATCTGACGCATCTGTACAGCCGCTACGCGGTTTTGGTGGACTGTGATTCCGGGGCGGAGCTTGCAGAGCGCGGTGCGCGGGAAAGAATTTATCCGGCGTCGATGACAAAGATCATGACGGCTGTTCTGGCGGTGGAAAACACGGACGACATGGACGAGACAGTCACGGTTCCCGAAGATATTTTCCCACAACTTTATGCGGAGGACGCGTCGATGGCGGGTTTTTTGCCGGGCGAGAGCGCCAGCCTGCGCGATCTGCTGTACGGAATCCTTTTGCCGTCCGGCGCGGAGTGCTGCCTGACCTTCGCATACCGGATCGCGGGGTCGGAGGCCGCGTTTGTGGAGATGATGAATCAAAAGGCAGAGGAACTGGGACTTGCGGGTACGCATTTTAGCAACGCGACAGGGCTGCACGATCCCGACCATTATTCCACGGCGGAGGATATTTCGGTTCTCCTTCGATATGCTTTGCAGAGCCGGACTTTCCGGGAAGCGTTCACGGGCAGCCGTTACAGCGTGGCCCCGTCAGACTGGCACCCGGACGGATTTACCTTTACCAGCACGCTGTTTTCGTACATGGACAGCGCGGAGGTTGCCGGCGGAAGGATTCTCGGCGGGAAGACCGGCTATACCGAGGAGGCGGGGCTGTGTATGGCGAGCCTGGCGCAGATCGGGGACAAAGAATATATCCTGGTAACCGCAAAAGCGGACGGCACGCACGAGACAGAACCGTTTCACATCCTGGATGCGAAGAATGTATACAATCAACTAGGAGAAAAATAATGGAATTTTAATAATTTCTCATTGAAATCTCTATAAAAGCGTCCGCCGTATTTGGTAAAATAAATTACTTACCATGAACGGAGTGTGAGCGATATGGCGGATAAGATCCTGGTTGTGGACGACGAGAAAGAGATCGCCGACCTGGTGGCGCTTTACCTGGAAAATGAAAATTTCACGGTTTTTAAATTTTATACGGCCCGGGAGGCCCTGGCCTGCATCCGGGAGGAGACGCTGGATCTGGCTATCCTGGACGTCATGCTCCCGGAGACCGACGGGCTGCAGATCTGCAGAAAGATCCGGGAGGAGCACTGCTACCCCATCATCATGCTGACGGCCAAGGGGGAGGAGACGGACAAGATTACCGGGCTGACCCTGGGCGCGGACGATTATGTGACCAAGCCGTTTCTGCCGCTGGAGTTGGTGGCGCGGGTAAAGGCGCAGCTGCGCAGATATAAAAGATACAACGCGGGGGAGGAGGAGAAGGAGGACGTGCTGGTCCACAGAGGGCTTGTGCTGAATGTGCGGACGCACGAGTGCACGCTGAACGAAAAGCCGCTGTCCCTCACGCCGACGGAGTTTTCCATCCTCCGCATCCTGTGCCAGAAGCGGGGGACAGTGGTCAGCTCCGAGGAACTGTTCCACCAGATATGGGGGAACGAGTATTTCAGCAAGAACAACAACACGATCACGGTCCACATCCGCCACCTGCGCGAGAAGATGGGGGATTCTTTCGAGGAGCCGAAGTACATCAAAACGGTCTGGGGGTGCGGATATAAAATTGAAGTCTAAAAGCCGGGCAGTGATAAAATTGATCTTACTGTGCGCGGGTGCTATTTTTGTGTGTGACATCCTGTATTATTTTGCGGATTACGTGTGCAACGGCGCTTTCGCGGATTGGTTTATGGAAAACTATATGTTTGAGCACACCTACCTGCGCGGGGACGAAGTCGTCTACGTGCAGGAGCCCTACTGGTTCGAGCTGAAGCGGCTGATCTTCGCGGCACTGTGCGCGGCGGCGCTGCTCATCACGGTCCTGACGTTTGTAATATCCCGCGTCTGCGTGAAGGCGAAGGAGCGGGAAAACGCCGAGCGGATGTCAAAGATCCAGTCCGCGATGCAGCGCCACGAGCAGATGCTGCGCGAGGAGACGGGCAGAAAAAACGACCTGATCACCTATCTGGCCCACGACCTGAAGACGCCGCTCACGTCGGTGATCGGCTATCTGAGCCTGCTGGAGGAAGCGCCGGAGATGTCGGCGCTGCAGAGGGCGAAATATGTGCACATTGCGCTGGACAAGGCCCAGAGACTGGAAAAACTCATCAACGAGTTTTTCGACATCACGCGTTATAACCTGCAGCAGGTGGAGCTGGAGGAGGAGATCATCGACCTCTCCTATATGCTGGCGCAGATGACCGATGAATTTTACCCGCTGTTAAGCGCACACGGGAATACCGTCAAACTGCGGGCGGAGGAGGCCTTAAAGATCCAGGGCGACCCGGATAAGCTGGCGCGGGTGTTCAACAACATCCTGAAAAACGCCATCGCGTACAGCTATCCGGACACGGAGATCGAGGTGTGGACCGAGAGCGGGGAGGGCAAGGTGCGGATCTTTTTCCAGAACAGGGGGAAGACCATTCCGGAAAAGAAGCTGAATGTCATTTTTGAAAAATTTTTCCGGCTGGACGAGGCCAGGACCACCAACACCGGGGGAGCCGGGCTGGGGCTGGCCATCGCGAAGGAGATCGTGGCCCTGCACCGGGGGAGCATCACGGCCAGGAGCGAGGACGAGCTGACGACCTTCTGCGTGGTTTTGCCCGCCTGCCCCGCGGACGAAGACGCAGGATGATACGCCTGAGTCTGTACGGACAATATGTTTGAATCTGCGCGGCCCGCGCACCGGAATGTGGTTGAAAGCGGGCCGCGTTTTTGCTATACTTTTACAAAAGCAAAACATGGTCTGCCGTGGAGGCACGGCGCGGTATGAGTTATCGACAGGAGGGAATTTTATTATGGAAGCAAAATATCTGTTTGACACAGCGGAAAACAGGGAGTTCACGGGCAGGATCCGCGAGGATCTGCTGCGGTTCGGGCACCGGTTCCCGTCTCCGGCGGGATCCTCTTATTATCTGGGGGACGACGGCACGCCCTGGACGGAGCGCCCCCGCGAGACCTGGATCACCTGCAGGATGGCCCATGTGTACAGCATTGGCGCGCTCCTTGGCCACGAGGGCAGCGAGGAGCTGGTGGACGCGGCGCTCAAAGGGCTTCTGGGGGAGCTGCGGGACAAAGAGAACGGCGGCTGGTACCCCGGCGTGACAGCGGACGGGCAGATCCTGCCGGACAAGCAGTGCTACGCCCACGCGTTTGTGATCCTGGCGGGCACATCGGCGTATCTGGCGGGGAGGCCGCACGCGAAGGAGCTGCTGGACGCGGCTCTGGCCTGCTATGACGAGCACTTCTGGGACGAGAAGGAGGGATTGGCCTTCGACACCTGGAACACCGCCTTTACCGAGCTCGACCCCTACCGCGGGCTGAACGCGAACATGCACACCGTGGAGGCGTTCCTGGCGGCGGCCGACGCCCTGGGCGATGAGAAATACCGTGACAGGGCGGGCCGCATCATAGAGCATGTGATCTCCTGGGCGTCCGCGAACGAGTGGCGCATCCCGGAGCATTTTACCAGCGACTGGCAGGCGGATCTGGAGTGCAACAGGGAGCGCCCGGCCGACCAGTTCAAACCCTACGGCGCGACGCCGGGGCACGGCATCGAGTGGGCGCGGCTGATCACCCAGTGGGCCATGTCGAAGTGGAAGGACGCCCCGAAGAACCGCGAACCTTATATCGCGGCGGCGGAGCGCCTGTACCGGCGGGCCGTGGACGACGCGTGGAACGCGGACGGAGCGCCCGGCATCGCCTACACCACAGACTGGAACGGCAGACCTGTGGTGCACGACCGGATGCACTGGACCCTGGCGGAGGCCATCAACACATCCGCGGTGCTCTGCCGCGTGACGGGCAAAAGCGAGTACGCCGACGACTATGCGCAGTACATGCAGTACCTGGACGAAAAAGTGCTGGATCCCGTGAACGGCTCCTGGTTCCACCAGCTGGACCAGAACAACCGTGTGATCGGCACGGTGTGGCCGGGCAAGTCCGACCTCTACCACGCGCTGCAGTCCATGCTGATCCCGTACAGCAGCGTGGACATTTCCATCGCGGCGGCGGTAAAGGGCGGTCATATAAAACTGTAAATATAACCAATGTTAAAAATTAATAAAAAAATTTTTTGTACACAATTGACAAGAAGCCTCAAAAGCGGTATAGTGGAATTACCTAATTTTCAGCCGGAAGACTGGCTGAGAGCAAACTTTTATCTAAAAGGAGGAAAGAAAATGAAAAAACGTATCGCAATGCTGCTGGCAGCCGCTATGGTTGTCTCATCCATGGCTACCGCAGTATCCGCCGAAGAGGCTGCAGGCGATGTTACGCTTCCCCGTGAGGAGACCCTGTATTTCGCAGGTCAGCAGTGGGGCACCGTAAACAGCTACAATCCCATCGGCACAAACCAGAACAACGCGATGGCTATCGCAGGCGGTCCGTCCGGATACCGCACGATTATGTTTGAGACCCTGTATATGTACAATTTTATGGATGGCTCCATGATCGGCCTTCTGGCGAATGATGATTATGCCTGGAACGATGATATGACCGCTCTTACCTTTACCATCAAAGATGCTGCGAAGTGGTCCGACGGCACACCGGTTACCGGCGCTGACGTTGTGCGCACCTTCGACATCGGCGTGGAGATCGGCAACGGCACCGGCACCGGTTCTGGTCCGTACATCGATTCCATCGTGGCTGACGGAAACACCGTTACGATCAACGCGAAAGTAGACGACGCGGGCGTTCCGCTGAATCCGCTGAAACTCCTCGACTTCCTGTCCGGCACACCAATCGCACAGGCAGCCTGGATCGACACCGTTTATGACCGCTGCGGCGGCGACGCAACCGCGATCCTGAACGATGCAGGCGATGATGTTGTTTACTCCGGTCCTTACGGCCCGTACTATGATGACGACCAGAAGGTTGTGTTCATCCGCAACGACGAATACTGGGGCCAGGATGCTTCCATGTGGGGCAAGCTGCCGGTTCCGAAGTACATTGCACACACCATCTACGCGGACAACGCGGCAGGCGAAGTTGCCCTGAAGGCAGGCGAAGTGGATGTCTGCCAGCAGTTCATCGGCAACGTGCAGAATCTGTGGCTGGAAGAAGGACTTCCGATCTCTACCTACTATGAAGAGGCTCCGTACGGCGTATGCCTGACGATGCCGACCGCATGGTACAACATGAACCTTCCGGTGCTCGCTGACAACGTAGCGCTTCGCAAAGCGATCGCCATGGCGGTTGACTACGATTCCATCATTGCAAACGCTATGACAAATCAGTCCCCGAGCTTCTCCGATGTTCCGCGTTCCCTGATGAACCCGACCGACGGCGAGCAGGCTCTGTTTGATCACGACGCAGTCGCCGACCTTCAGTGGGCAGGCAACGACATCGAAGGCGCAAACGCACTCCTCGACGAGGCTGGCCTTGTTGATACCGATGGCGATGGTTACCGTGAGTACAACGGCGAGAAGATCTCCCTGAATGCTGTATGCCCGAACGGCTGGTCCGATTGGCAGGCTTCCATGGAACTTGTAGCCGCTGCAGGCGACAAGATCGGTGTTGAAATTACCACTCTGTATCCGGAATACTCCATTTACCAGACTGTATTCGTAGACCCGAATCAGACCGAATATGCGATCTTCATGTGGTCTCCGGATGCCGCAGGTCCCTCCAATCCGTGGAACCGTGTAAATCAGTTCATGGGTCTGGACTATGTGGGCGTTGCGAACAACTGGTCCGGCAACTGGGGTCAGTATAAGAACGAAGAAGCAGACGCTCTGATCAAGAAGATCCCGGTTACTTCCGATCCGGAAGAACTGAAGAGCCTCTACACCGAGCTGACAAAGATCTACCTGACCGAGGTTCCCAGCTTCTCACTGATGTATCGTCCGTCCGTATTCCACGCTGTGAACGAGTCCGTATGGACCAACTTCCCGGCTGGCGACGATGGCCGCAATATTCCTCCTGCTGACTGCACCGACGGTTACGGCATTGCCGCACTGTATGACCTTGAGTTAGTAGGCTGATAAACAGCTTTGAAGCAACAGGCTGATGACAGCCGTGAAGCGGGGCTGCTGCTTTTAGCGGCAGCCCTGCTTTTGTATAAGGAGGTGTAGTATGAAAGGTTATAGAAAATACTTTGGGAAAAAGATACTCTGGTTCGTCATCACGTTCATCGTGGCTGTCGTCCTGAATTTCGTCCTTCCCCGTCTGATGCCGGCTGACCCTGTGGCGGCCATTACCGGAAAGCTGGCGGAAGGAAACAGCGACGCGTCCGCGGTGGCGGAGATCTACGAGCGCTACCAGAAAGAATTTGGCACAAACCTGCCGATGATCGAGCAGTTTTTCCGCTTCTGCAAAAACGCGATCCACGGGAACTTTGGTCTGTCCTTCAGCCAGTACCCGCGCTCTGTGAGCAACATCATCACCAGCGCCATCGGCTGGACCATCGCCCTGCAGTTCCCGGCCATCATCGTGGGGTGGCTGCTCGGCAACATCCTGGGCGCCCTGGCGGCATATATCCGCAAGGGATATGACAAAGTGCTTCTGCCGGTAGCCCTGTTTCTCGGCAATGTGCCGGCGTTCGGCATGGCGGTTGTCATGTTGGTGATCTTTGGCGTATATCTGAAGATCGCGCCCATCGCCGGCGGTTACGCCTATGATATGATCCCGCACCTGAGCTGGGATTTTATCAAATCCGTGATCTCCCACTATCAGCTTCCGTTCTGGTCCATCGTGCTTGTTTCCATCGGCGGCCAGGCGGTTGGCATGCGCTCCATGTCCATCTACGAGCTGAACGCGGACTACGTGAAGTACTCCCGCTTCCTCGGCATCAAGGACCGCAAGATCGTGGGTTATGTATTCCGCAACGCCATGCTTCCGCAGGTAACCGGTCTGGCCATGAGCATCGGCACCATGATCGGCGGCGCGCTGGTGGCGGAGATCATCTTCTCCTACCCGGGACTTGGAAGCACCATGTACACGGCGGTTACCGCGGCGGACTACCCGCTGATCTCGGCGACGACCCTGATCATCACGATCATGGTACTGCTGGTAACGCTTTTCCTTGACATTATCTACGGCTTCATCGATCCGCGTGTGAAAGCCGCACAGTTTGAGTAAAGGGGGAAGGAGAACATGAAGAATACATTACGTCAGGTTTTTCATTCCTCAAAGTTTGTGGGAGGATTTACGATTTTTGTGCTGATCCTTCTGACCATGATCATCTACCCGCTGTTTAATCCGGGCAACCCCCTGCAGCAGATCGGCGTGGGCACCTTTGCGAAACCGGGCACTTATGTGAATCTTTACGACGCGACGAAAGCGCCGACGGAAACCTTCCGTCTGGAGGACGCGGCGGAAAAACGTATGGCCAACAGTCTCTCCGAGGAGGACAAAGTGGCTATGGTGGAGTGGTTCACGGCGGTGGAAGCCGACATCTCCGACCTGGACACCAGCGATACGGATAAAATGCTGGAGATGTGGGAGCAGTACTACGATCCGACGGTAAAGCCCAAGGGCATGATCCGCGCGAAGATCAACTACTATAAGCGTCTGGATAATGCGTTAAAAGAGCTGGGATCCGGCGATACCGTCATAATCGCGGACAAAGATGAGACGGGCGCGCTGGTGGAGACCAAGAAGATCCTCGACACCGACTATGTGAACACCAACGCGGTGGCCAACGTGAAGTCGCTGCCGCTGGGCACCGACAACTTTGGACGTGACGTGCTGAAGGAGCTGGTAAGCGCCACGGGCACATCCATCCGCATCGGCCTGATCGCCGGCATCGTCGCGACGCTCATCGGCCTCACGCTAGGGCTGCTGGCCGGCTATGTGGGCGGCTTCCTGGACGACTTTATCATGTTCATCACAAATATCTTTACCGTGATCCCCGGATTTGTGCTTTTGATCCTGATCTCTTATTCCCTGGGACAGGAACAGCGCGGAGCCGCGGTGGTGGCGACGGTTATCGGTTTCACCAGCTGGACATGGACGTGCCGAAGCGTGCGCTCCCAGGTGATCAGCCTTAGAAACCGCGACCATGTGAACTTGAGCAAACTGTCCGGACACAGCCTGTTCCGCATCGTGCTGACAGACATCCTGCCGTACATCGCCTCCTATGTGGTAATGGCGTTTATCCTGCAGGTTTCTTCCGGTATCTTGAGTGAGGCGCAGTTAAGCCTTCTCGGCCTTGGTCCGAAGACCACAGAGGTTCCCACCCTGGGACTTATGATGAACTGGGCCATGCTCTATTCTGCGCATACCAACGGCTCATGGTGGGCATATTTCCCCGTGATCCTGACCATTACCCTCATCTCCTTCTCCCTGAATCTGATGAATACCGGTCTGGATCAGGTGTTCAACCCCACTTTGAGGGATTAAGGAGGAAGCTATGGGAAAAGCAATGCTGGAGGTTAAGAACCTCAAAACAAAATATGTGACGCGTTTTCACGAGGACGTGTACGCGGTGGACGGCGTTTCCTTTGTCATCGAGGAGGGAAAGAGCCTTGGCATCGCGGGGGAATCCGGCTGCGGCAAGTCCACGCTGGCCCTGTCCATGATGGGCTACTACTTCCCGCCCCTGCACTACATGAGCGGCGACATCATCATTGACGGGAAGAACATTTCCGGCATGGACCCGGACACGGTGCGCAAGACCATCCTGGGCACGGAGATCGCCTACATCCCGCAGGCCGCCATGAACGCCTTAAACCCCACGCAGAGGATCATCCGCTTCATTGAGGATGTGGTGCGCGCGCACGACCCGAAGAAAGATAAAAAAGAAATCCGCGACATGGCGGAGGCCCGCTTTGCGGAGCTGGGGCTCCCGCCCGAGGCGCTTATGAAGCACGCGGTGGAGCTGTCCGGCGGCATGAAGCAGCGCACCGTCATCGCGGTTTCCACCATCCTGAACCCCAAGGTGCTCATCGCGGACGAGCCGTCTTCCGCCCTGGACGTGACCAGCCAGAAGATGGTTATTAAGATGATGCGCGAGCTGATGGAGAAGGGCTACATTAAGTCCATGCTGTTTATCACGCATGAGCTGCCGCTTCTCTACAACGTGACGGACGACATCATGGTTATGTACGCCGGGCAGATCGTGGAAAAGGGCACCGCGCAGCAGATGGTGTTCGACCCGGTGCACCCCTATTCCCACGGGCTGATGAAGTCCATCCTGGTGCCGGAGGAGGGAACCCGCGGGCACAAGCTGACCGCCATCCCGGGAGCGCCGCCCAACCTGAAGCGCCCGCCAGACGGCTGCCGCTTTGCGGAGCGCTGCAAATACGCCACGGCGGACTGCCGCTATACCTCCATCCCGGAGAAGGCGTTTGAGGGCGACCGCATGTACCGCTGCTTGAAAGGCGTGGAAGAGCTGAAGGAGGTGTACGGCGAATGAGTGAAGAGGCAAGAGTACAGAAAGATTTTACCAACGCGCCGCTCTGCCTGTCCGGCAAGGGCGTGACCAAGATTTTCGGATTCGGAAACCGGCGCACCGTGGCGGTGGACCATGTGGATTTCGAATTTCACGAAGGCGAGTTCGTCTCCATCGTGGGCGAGTCCGGGTCCGGCAAGACCACCTTGTCCAAGATGCTGCTGGGCCTGAGCAATGCCACCGAGGGCGAGATCTTCTTCCAGGGAAAACCCAGGGACATCTCCAGCGGCAAAAAGAAACGGGAGTACTGGAAGGGCATCCAGGCCATTTTCCAGGATCCGTTCTCCTCGTTCAACACCTTCCAGAAGATCGACACGGTCCTTCTGGACTGCATCCACATGCGCGGCGGAAAAAATTTGTCAAAGCAGGAAAAATTTGATATGATGACAGAGGCCTGTCATTTCGTGAACCTGGAATTTCGGGAGCTGACCAACAAATATCCCTTCGAGCTGTCCGGCGGACAGATGCAGCGCCTGATGATCGCGCGCATCTTTTTGCTGAAGCCGAAGATCCTGCTGGCGGACGAACCCACCTCCATGGTGGACGCCTGCTCCAGGGCTACCATTCTGGATATGCTTCTGAACCTGCGGGACGAGATCGGCATGACCATCATCTTCATCACGCATGACATCGGCCTGGCCTACTATATCTCCGACACCGTGTACATTATGGAGCACGGGAAGTTTGTGGAGTACGGCAAGGCGGACGAGGTCATCTTAAATCCGAAGGCGGCTTACACAAAGCGCCTCATCAGCGACGTGCCGAAGATCCACGAAGAATGGGATCTCTCCACCGTGGACCTGAAGGCCGAATAGTATTTCGGAAAGGAGCAGACAATTTTTATGAACATCAAAGAGATCATTTCTCAGATGACGCTGGAGGAAAAGGCCGGCATGTGCTCCGGTCTGGACTTCTGGCACACGAAAGCCGTGGAAAGGCTGGGCGTGGAATCCGTCATGGTGTCCGACGGCCCTCACGGACTGCGCAAGCAGGACCAGGAGGTGGACCACCTGGGCATCAACGACAGCATTAAGGCCGTGTGTATGCCGGCGGGCTGCGCGACGGCGGCGTCCTTCGACCGCGAGCTCATCGGCAAAATGGGAGAGTCCATCGGCAGCAGCTGCCAGCACGAGAAACTGTGCGTGGTGCTGGGGCCGGCCGTGAACATCAAGCGCTCCCCCCTGTGCGGAAGAAATTTTGAATACCTCTCCGAGGACCCGTATCTGGCGGGGGAGATGGCGGCGTCCTACATAAACGGCGTGCAGAGCAAAAACGTGGGCACTTCCATCAAGCACTTTGCCGCCAACAACCAGGAGCACCGCCGCATGAGCTCCAGCTCCAACGCGGACGAGCGCACCCTGCGGGAGATCTACTTCCCGGCGTTCGAGACGGCTGTGAAGAAAGCGCAGCCCTGGACCGTGATGTGCTCCTACAACCGCATCAACGGCACCTACGCCTCCGAGAACCCGTGGCTTTTGACCGACGTGCTGCGCAAGGAGTGGGGATTCCAGGGCTATGTGATGAGCGACTGGGGCGCGGTGTCCGACCGCGTGGCAGGCGTCGCCGCGGGGCTCGACCTGGAGATGCCCGCGTCCGGCGGCATGAACGACAAGAAGATCGTGGAGGCGGTCCGCTCCGGGAAGCTGGACGAGGCCGTGGTGGATCAGGCCGTGGAGCGCATCCTCACGATCAATGAGAAATATTTTGCGAACGCGAAACCGGATACGCCCTGGGACAAAGAGGCCGATCATCTGCTCTCCGCAAAGATCGCGGAGCAGTGCATGGTGCTCTTAAAGAACGAGGGCGTGCTGCCCTTAAACAAGGCGGACGCGGTGGCGTTCATCGGCGAATTTGCAGAAAAGCCCCGGTTCCAGGGCGGCGGTTCCAGCCACATCAACTGCTTTAAGACCACCTCCGCGCTGGAGGCGGCGAAGGCGGAGGGCCTGAACGTGACCTACGCCCAGGGTTACAGCGTGCAGCAGGACGCCGCGACCGATCAGATGATCGCGCAGGCCGTGGAGGCGGCGAAGGCCGCAAAGGTGGCCGTGGTGTTTGCGGGCCTGCCGGACGCATACGAATCCGAGGGATATGACCGCACCCACATGGGTATGCCGGCCAGCCAGAACGCGCTCATCGAGGCGGTGGCCGCGGCCAACCCGAACACGGTGGTGGTGCTGCACAACGGCTCTCCGGTGGAGATGCCCTGGATCGGCAAGGTAAAAGCCGTGCTGGAAGCCTATCTGGGCGGTCAGGCCGTGGGCATCGCGACGGTGCGCGTGCTCTTTGGGGACGCGAACCCCTGCGGACATCTGGCAGAGACCTTCCCCATCAAACTGCAGGACAACCCCTCCTACCTGTACTATGGCGGCGAGGCGGACGAGGCGGACTACCGCGAGGGCGTTTTCGTGGGTTACCGCTATTACGATAAGAAAGACATGGACGTGCTGTTCCCCTTCGGGCACGGCCTGAGCTACACCACATTTGCGTACTCCAACCTGCGCCTGAGCAGCAGCGAGATAACCGACCAGGACACGCTCACAGTGACCGTGACCGCCACGAACACCGGCAAGGTGGCCGGCAAGACGGTGGTGCAGCTGTACGTGGGCGACAAAGAGAGCACGGTGCTGCGCCCTGTGCGCGAGCTGAAAGGCTTTGAGAAAGTGGAGCTGCAGCCGGGCGAGAGCAGAGACGTGACGTTTGTGCTGGATAAGCGCGCGTTTGCGTACTGGAACACGCAGCTTCACGACTGGCATGTGGAGACGGGCGAATTTGCCATCGAGGTGGGCCAGTCCTCCCGCGCCATCGACGTGTGCGGCACCGTCACGGTAAAGAGCACGGTCAAGCTGAAAAAGCACTACACGAAGGACAGCATCTTTATGGATCTGATGGCCGACGAGGACGCCGTTCGCGTGATCAAGCCGCTCCTGGACAACTTCCGCAAGGTGTTCGGCGGCGGGGAGCCCTCTTCGGAGGCGGCCGCCGAGGCGGTTACCGAGGACATGGGCATGGCCATGCTCAACTACATGCCGCTTCGCGGAGTGATGAGCTTTGCGGACGGCAATACGGACAAGAGTATGCTGGAAGACCTGCTGAAGGCGCTGAACGAGCTGTAACGCGGCTGCGGTCGTGTATAAGGCACTGAACAGCAGGGCATAAAAGACATTCTTTCACAGGGACTTCCTGTGGATCACTGCAGAGCAGGGTCGAAAAGATCTGGATCAGAACTTTTCGATCCTGTTTTTTTCTGGCCGTAATAGATAACCGCGGGAAAAGAGAGTGGAAAAAACTGGTTCATTCTCCACAAAAAAGGGCAATTTGCGGATATTATTTGGAAAATACTCTTGTATATGGGCTGCGGTTCGTGTATAATACAAATAAGCGCTAGAAAAGATGTTTGTCTGTTATGGCGCCATTTTTTTACTGAGTGGAAAACATAACAGCAGATGTCAGGCTGACAGAAAGAGGGAGATAAGTATGGGAAAGAGAAAAAACAGACTGCTTGCATTGCTGCTCTGTGCGGCAATGGTGGGCTCTTCGGCGAACACCTCCATTTATGCGGAAAACGCGGCGATGGGAGAAGTTTTTGTGGAAGAGAGCCACGATCATGAATACGACCTGACGGCGGCGGAGCCGGAAGCGGCCGGTGTGCTGTCCGCAGCAGAATTGGAACCGGAGCCGACACAGGGGCCTGCGGCGTCTGTGCCGGAAGTCTCCGAAGATACGCCGAGTGCGGATCCGGAGGCGTCGGGGAGTCCGACAACACCCCCCACGGAGGGACAGGGGGATTCCCCGCAGGAGGGACCCGGTATAGTAGAACCGAGTGCGCAGCCCACGGAAGAGCCGAGTGCGCAGCCGACAGAAGCGCCGGGCGACGACCCGACGGCGGAGCCCACAGAGACGCCGAGTGCGGAACCGACGGAGACGCCGGGCGATGAACCGACAGAAACACCGGGGGCGGATCCGACGGAAACGCCGGGCGCGGATCCAGCGCCCACGGAGCAGCCTGCTCCGCAGGACACCACCAGTCCATCGATCAGTGTGAGCGGGAAATATCATAATGGAAATACCTATTGCCTTCCGCAAGGCGAAACGATAACGCTTACGGTAAGTGATAACATAGGGCTGAGTTCCGTTACGATAAACGGAAGGGAAGCCGCTACTTTAAACGGAACGCAGACTTTCAGCGAGACTCTGTCGGCGGGGAGTTATTCCATCTCGGCGACCGATACCTCGGGAAATCCGGCCAGCCTGTCTGTCACGATTAATAACGGGCATAATACCTATAGCGCTCCAGTTACTGCGGAAGCTACCTGTACGGAGAATGCGTATACAGGGACGAGACAGATCTGCAGAACCTGCGGAAATGAACAGGGTATCATGTGGCGGCCAAACTATGGAACGGCTTTGGGACATGATTATCAGCCGGAGACCTGGACGGTAAATGGCGAGGATGTGCAGGTAAGTGTCTGTACAAGATGCGGTAAAGTTCAGGAAGGCAGCGGGCCAGATCTGGATGACGGGAAACACAACTGGGATACGAAATACACGGTGGATAAAGAGCGCACCTGTACATCAGACGGAGTTCAGTCTATTCACTGTTTGGATCCGAATTGCTCTGCGAAGAAGGATATTGAGACTCTTCCGGCGTTAGGCCATGTATGGGGCAGCTATAAGACAACAAAACCGGCCACCTGCACAGAGAAGGGGCAGATGGAGAGAACCTGCACCAGGCCAGGTTGTGGTGCGAAAGATGGCGGATCGATCGAAGCCCTGGGGCACAAATGGAGCAATGCATATGACTGTACCAAAGCGTCTTCCTGTGAGCGATGCGATGTAGAAAATAAGGATAAAACAATATATTCGGAGCATAACTTTGGAAATACCTACAGATCAGGGTCCGAAGGGCACTGGAAAGTTTGTGAGAATCCGGGCTGCCGGCAAGTGTCAGAGCAGATGGAGCCGCATGTGGGAGAGGGTATATCCGGTGACTGCACCTCTGGTTTTAAGTGCAGTGTGTGCGGGTATATTTTGCGCCAGCAATCTTCGCACCGGTGGAGTGAATACAAATCGGACGCGAGCGGCCACTGGAAGGAGTGCTTAAATCCCGGATGTAATAAAAGGACAGAGGTTGTGTCACATACAGGGGTAGACGACGGCAATTGTGCCACGCCCATTGTGTGCGGTACCTGCGGCTATAAGATGGAAGAGACAGGAAAAGAGCATGACCTTGTTTCAGGGAGCTATCTGACCAATAGCAGCGGGCACTGGAAAAAGTGTGCGAACCCGGGCTGCAACTATGTCACTCCGGTGCAGAGTCATCATTCGGCGACGGCCTCTAATGATTGTACAAAATCAACAGTATGTGACGACTGCGGCTATGTCATGAGCAGCGGAAAGTCAAACCATAACCGGAGCAGAGTGGTAACCGTGGATGGGACATACCACTGGCACGCGTGCCTGAATCCCGGGTGCACAGTGCAGCTGGAAAGGGAAGAACACACGCCGAACAAGAACAGACTGCCGGTAAATATTAAGCCGGCCACCTGCACGGAGCCGGCCAGTTTTGAGCTGGTTACATCCTGCACGGTATGTTATCACGAAATATCCAGAGAGACCAGGTACACGACACCTGCTCTGGGGCATGATTTTATGGACTGGCAGGTGGAGGATCCCAAAGATAGCTGTGAAGACACAGGCTATCGATATCGGATCTGCCAGCGGTGCGGACTGAAAGAAGAAGATCATCAGAATGCGGATGCGCACGACTGGGAGGATCATTTCACAGTGGATCAGCCGGCCACCTGCACGGAGGATGGCAGTCAATCGATCCACTGCAAAAAATGTTCTGCCACGAAGGAAAGTGAGTCGATCCCGGCGGCGCATACGTTTGACGCATGGGTGATCGATACGCCTGCCACCTGCGAGACCATAGGCGCCCAGCACAGAGAGTGCACGATCTGTCATGAAACGGAGTCGCAGGAAATTCCGGCGCTCGGACATTCCTGGGCGTCCACCTATACGGTGGATATCCCCGCGACCTGCACCACGGAGGGGTCGAAGTCCATTCACTGCCAGCAGTGCCAGATGGTGCAGGAAGGTTCCCAGCAGGCCATCCCGGCAGACGGGCACAGCTTTGGAGAGTGGGAAGATATTGACGCGCCGGACTGTGATGATGCCGGAAGCAAACAGCGCAAATGTGATGTGTGCGGATTTGTAGAGACAGATGTGGTAAACTCCCTGGGGCACGCCTGGGAAGGCGACTACACGATCGACAAAAAGCCAAACTGTACAGAAAGCGGAAGTATGTCCATTCACTGCGCGAACTGTGACGCTGTGAAGGACAGTATGGAGATTGCGGCGGTAGGCCACAATTTTGGAGATTGGGAACATATTGACACGCCAACCTGCGACGCCATGGGAAGCGACCGCCGCGTTTGTACGGTCTGCGGTGAGGTGGAAACACAGAATATCGTGGCGAGCGGCCATGAGTGGATGCCGGGCTTCACAGAAGATAAGAAGGCCACCTGTACGGAAAACGGCAGTGAGTCGATCCACTGCAAAAACTGCAGTACGGTAAAAGAAAGCCGGGTCATTCCGGCGACGGGCCATAATTTTAGCGACTGGGAAAAGCTGCCGGGTTCGCCCTGTGATGAGACGGGCAGCGAACAGCGGAAATGTTTGACCTGCGGATATACAGAGACCACGCATGTGATAGGAGCGGGACATACCTGGGAAGAGGAGTACACCATTGATATGGAGCCTACCTGTTCCGAGAACGGCAGCCGTTCGATCCACTGTGCGGTGTGCGACACGATCAAGAACAGTGAGATCATCGCTCCTCTCGGCCATGACTTTGGCGACTGGGAAGATGTGGAATCGCCGGGATGCGATGCGCCGGGCAGCCAGAAGAGAAGCTGCAAGCGCTGCGGCAGAGTGGAGACCAACAATCTGGAAAAAACAGGCCACACCTGGGAAGACCATTATACGGTAGATAAAGCGGCAAGCTGCACAGCGGACGGAAGCGAGTCGGTCCACTGCATGAAGTGTGACGCCGTGAAGGACAGCCGGGTAATCTCTTCGCCGGGCCACAGCTATGGCGAGTGGGAACCGGTGGTGTCCGCAAACTGTGAGACAGGCGGAAGCGAACAGAGAACGTGCGGCGTCTGCGGCTACACGGAGACACGCAATCTGAGCACAGCCAGCCATACCTGGGCAGAAAAGCCGACAGTAGTCGTGCCGCCTACCTGTACGGAGGACGGCAGCGAGGCGATCGTCTGTGTACTCTGCGGTGCGGTAAAGACCAGTACGGTGCTTCCGGCGACAGGCCACAGCTTTGGAGAATGGATCGAGGCCGGAATGGGAACCGGCGAGAAGGACGCATACCGGGTGTGCGAGACCTGCGGATATATCGACACGCACACCATGGGCGGATCCGAGCATACATGGACGAAGGATTATATAGTGGATAAACCGGCCACCTGTACGGAAGACGGAAGTGAATCCATACGCTGTGAGATCTGCGGAATGGCTCGTGAGAGCCGCGTGATCCCCGCGACGGGACATGATTACCAGTTTGAAGTACGGCAGCCCGCCAACTGCACACAGATCGGCCTGGAAGTGGGAACCTGTTCCCGCTGCGGGGATGAGATCGTCAACCATGTAGACGCGGTTGGACACGACTTTGGCGACTGGAAGATGATGGAGACGCCGGAGTGCGGAGACAGCGGCAGCGAGCAGCGTGTCTGCAAGATCTGCGGGTTCTCTGAGACGCGCTATGTGAGTGAGGGCGGACATACCTGGGAGAAAGAGTATACGATTGACAAAGAGCCCACCTGTACGGAGGATGGCAGCCGTTCGATCCACTGTGAGAAGTGCGATATTGAAAAGGACAGCCAGATCATAGAATCTCTGGGTCACAAGTGGAACGGCGGCGTATGTGAGCGCTGCGGGCAGTATTTGGAACTAATAGATGAGAAGAGCCTGCAGCACAGACAGGAAGAGCTCCAGGAGCTGTACGCGAACGCTGCGGAGGAAGACAGACAGGCGCTGGAAGACCAGCTTGCAGCGGTGGCGGATGCGCTCAACAGCCTCAGCAAGATTTCCGGTCTGGGACAGAGACTTATGGCGCTGCCGGATCCGAAGAAGGTGACTCTTGGAGATGAGACGGCCATTAATGCGGCGGCGGCAGAATATGCGGCCCTGACAGATGCGGAGAGACGTCTGCTGAGCGACAGCCAGAGACAGAAGCTGATCAGCCTGATCGACGCACTCGCCGCGCTGAAGAAAGTAGTGGAGATCCCGGTGGTTTCCGGTCAGGACCAGAAGTGGGATGTGAGCGCCGGAGAGACGCCCACCTTCCAGCTGAATACGCCCATCGGAGAAGTTTACAGCGTTACTGTAAATGGCCTGCAGCTTACGGCGGATGATTTCCTGATCTCGGAGGATTGGCTGACCTTCAGCCTGAGCCCGAAATATTACATGGAGCTGGAGCCGGGCGAGTATACTCTGGCGATTTACGGAGAAGACGGCTACAGCGTTACCACGTTCACGATCACAGAGACGGAAGAGCCGGAGACAGATACGGAGCAGACGGAGACAGAGCAGCCTGCGCAGACGGAACAGACGGAGACAGACAAACCGGCGCAGACGGAACAGCCAGAGACGAACAAACCGGCGCAGACCGAGACCGCGAAGGCCACGGAAAAGGCTGAGGAGACAAAGAGCGGAGCGGTCGCCACAGGGGATGAGACGAACCTGATGATCTGGCTGCTGGTGCTTCTGGTGTCCGGATCCTACGCGGTGTGCGTGGCAACGGAGAGAAAGCGCAGAAAGAGCAGATAATTTCAAACGGAAAAACAAATGATGTTTGCAGGGATTGCCGCATGTACTTTGCGGCAATCCTTTTTTTGGGAACGGCGGCTGTTTTCTATTTTGGAATGGCTGCTTTTTTCTTCCTGTTGCATTTTGCTGGAAGGCGGTGTATCTTAAAAAGAGAGAAAACCTGAAAGAGGAAATGATACATAGAAAGACAGTGTAAGAGGTGTAAAAATGATCGGATTTATTGGATGCGGAAACATGGGAAGCGCGATGATGCGCGGTATTTTAGAGGCCGGAAAATGCGGGCCGCAGGATATCATCGTGTCGGCGAGGCACCCGCAAAAGGCGGAAGCGCTGCAAAAGGAGCTGGGCGTTCGCGCGGCAAAGGATAACTGCGAGGCGGCGGGGTGTGCGGACATCCTGTTTCTGGCGGTAAAGCCGCAGCAGTATGAGAGCGTGATCCGGGAGATCGCGGGCGTGGTGCGCGGCGAACAGATCGTTGTGTCCATCGCGCCGGGGAAAACGCTGCAGTGGCTGGCACAGCAGTTTGGAAAGCCCGTGAAGCTGGTGCGCATGATGCCGAACACGCCGGCCACGGTCAAAGAGGGCATGACGGGCGTCTGTGCCGGCGAGCATGTGACGCCGGAGGAGCTGGAAAAGGTGTGCGGCCTCTGCGGCGGGTTCTCCAGGACGGAGGTGGTGCCGGAGCACCTGATGGAGGTGGTGACCGGCGTCAGCGGAAGCTCTCCCGCGTATGTATTCCTGTTTATAGAAGCGATGGCGGACGCCGCTGTGGCAGAGGGAATGCCCAGGGCCCAGGCGTACCGGTTTGCCGCCCAGGCCGTGCTGGGGAGCGCGAAGATGGTGCTCGACACCGGGCTGCACCCGGGGGAGCTGAAGGATATGGTCTGCTCGCCGGGAGGCACCACCATAGAGGCGGTGGGCGTGTTGGAGGGAAAAGGACTGCGCGGCGCGGTCTATGAAGCCGTCCGGGCGTGCGTGAGAAAATCCAGGGGGATCTGAGGATCCGCGCGGAAAGCCGTGTGAGATGCCCTGGGGAATCTGAGGGCCCGCGCGGAAAGCTGTGTGAGATGTCCTGGGGAATCTGAGGGCCCGCACGGAAAGCTGTGTGAGATGCCCCGGGGGATCTGAGGCCGCGCACAGAAAGTTGTGTGAGAGTTACGGGAAAATCTGAGGATGCGAAATAGAACGGGGAGAAATGGACGCATGAAAAAGAAAATAATAGGAAGGATCATAGCGGGAGTCCTGCTGGCACTGCTGGTGCTGCTGACAGTGGCCGGCAATTATCTGGTCAGCTTTGCCATCGGGAGAAAAGACGGCGCGAATATGAGTGTGGCGCCCGCTTCCACCACCTCCCAGGAGAGCCGGGACGAGGTGAGCGCGAACACCAAAGTCATCCGGGAGCAGAGGGATAAATGGCTGGCGGACACAGAGCAGGAGGTTGTGGAGATCACATCGCAGGACGGGTTTACCCTGCAGGGGGACCTGTTTGCCGGAGAAGAAGGGGGCCACAGGTGGCTGCTGGCGGTGCACGGCTACACCGGGCAGAGGTCCGACATGTATAATATCGCCAGCTATTACGGCCTGCGGGGCTACCATGTGCTGGCGCCGGATATGCGGAGTCACGGGCACAGCGAGGGCCGCTACATCGGCATGGGATGGCTGGACCGGAAGGATCTGCTCCTGTGGATCGACTACATTATCAGCCGGGATGCGGAGGCGCAGATCATACTGCACGGCGTTTCCATGGGCGGCGCTGCGGTCATGATGACCTCGGGCGAGGAACTGCCGCCCCAGGTGAAGGGCATCGTGGAGGACTGCGGCTACACCTCGGTGTGGGATATCTTTTCGGATGAGCTTTCCTACCTGTTCCATCTGCCGGATTTTCCGGTGCTCTACGCGGCGAGCCTTTTCTCAAAGCTGCGCGCGGGGTACAGCTTCGGGGAGGCGTCCGCGCTTCGCCAGGTGGCCAAGAGCAAAGTTCCCATTTTGTTTATACACGGCTCGGAGGACAATTTTGTCCACACGGAGATGGTCTACAAACTGTATGATGCGTGCAGTGCGCCGAAGGATCTTCTGGTGGTGGAGGGAGCCGGACACGGGCAGTCGTATGCCAAAGATCCAAAGCTGTATTTTGACACGGTCTTTGCCTTTTTAGAAAAGGAATGCTTTTAATTTTTCAGAGAGGGGTCTGCCCGCCGCCCGAGCGGAGGGCAGACGATATTATATATTGTATATGAGATATTATATCGCGGACACACATTTTTTTCATGACGCCATGAATACGCAGATGGACTGCCGGGGCTTTGCCGACGCGCAGGAGATGAACGCGTATATGCTGGAGCGGTGGAACAGGAAGGTGCGGAAAAATGACGAGGTGGTCATCCTGGGGGATCTCTCCTGGGGAAAGGCGCAGGAGACCAACGAGCTTTTGGAGAAGCTGAACGGCAGGCTGTACCTGATCCAGGGGAACCATGACCGGTTCCTGAAAAACAAAGAGTACAATGCCGCTCGTTTTGTGTGGATCCGGCCCTATGAGGAGATGAAGGACAACAGGCGCAAGGTGGTGTTATGCCACTATCCGGTCATGTGCTACAACGGGCAGTACCGCACAGACGATAAGGGAGATCCGAAAACCTATATGTTATATGGGCATGTGCACGACACGTTTGACCAGCGCCTCATCGAGCGGTTCCAGCAGATCACCAGAGACAGCGTGAAGGCCGGGATGGACGGTGAAGAGCACCCGATCCCCTGCCATATGATCAACTGCTTCTGCATGTATTCCGATTACACGCCGCTCTCGCTGGACGAGTGGATCGAGTGTGACCGGAAGCGTCTGGAGACCAGCTATGAAAAGTCAAGCCTAAATTAGCAAAAAATTTATTTATTGATATTGAGGTCAAAAAGGGTAACTTTAATAAAGCTCCCTAAGGGTGCATTTTTTCAAGGATCTCGATATTTAATCAATCCTCTTAGTCGAGGTTAAAGTCTACGTCATCGGTCATCATTTTCCAGATGACACGGACAAGTTTGCCGGCACAGTGCCCGAGGGCGTTGTAGTGGGTCCGGCCTTCCGCCATCTTCTTATCGTAATACGCTTTAAAGGTGGCATTGTTCTTTACAACATTGTGAGCTGCGTT
>CANRIR010000028.1 GCA_947630735.1 uncultured Marvinbryantia sp. | reverse complement strand
ATAAAAAAAGCAAGGAAAACCTTGCAAAATAAGGAAAAAATTTAATTAGAATCAGCTGACAAGTGGCAAACTCGGGATTTGTTTCATCATAACACAGAATCCCAAAAAAACATACAGATTTTTGTGCGGTCCGGCTAAAATCTGCGGACTGTTTCAGGCAGAACCGCACGGGAGTTTTCATTGTAATCGCGAAGGGCGTGTGTTACAATAAAAAAATAAAGGAGACGTCATGAAACAGAATTATAAACTTCTTATATCCTACGACGGCACGCGCTACCACGGCTGGGAGGCGAAGCCGGACACGGATATGACTGTGGAGGGGAAAATCGAGACGGTGCTTTCACGCATGGCGGGCGAGCCCGTGAATATCATCGGGGCGGGCAGGACGGACGCGGGCGTCCACGCCAGGGGCATGACGGCGAACGTGCATCTGGACACACAGATGTCCGAAACGGAGATCCGCGATTACCTGAACCGCTACCTCCCGGACGACATCTGCGTGCGGGAGGTAAAGCAGGCCGCGGACCGCTTCCACGCCCGGTACAACGCGACGGGGAAGACCTACTGTTACACCTGTTACAGCGGTTCTCTAAAACCGGTGTTCAACCGCAGATATGTGTATGTCCTGGAACGGCAGCCGGATGTGGAGCAGATGCGGAAGGCGGCCGCACACCTTGTGGGCACGCATGACTTTGCCAGCTTTTGCGGGAACCCCAAAATGAAAAAATCGACCGTGCGCACGATCACATCCATTGAGATCGCGCAGAACGGGCCGTATTTGACGTTCACCTACGAGGGGGACGGCTTTCTGCGTTATATGGTGCGCATCCTCACCGGCACGCTCCTAGAGGTGGGGTACGGGAAGCGCGAGCCGGAGAGCATGGCGGAACTTCTGGAGGCCCGGAAACGCTCCGAAGCCGGATATCTCATGCCGCCCCAGGGGCTGTGCCTGATGCGGGTGCATTATCAGTGAGACGGCGTCTTCAAAGGAAAATCTAGTAAAGTCTTCAGGTTAATAAAAACGGCAAAGATGGTGGCATACGGTAAAAAGAAATGGAGGTAAACGCATGATGGCAGAAGGCCAGAATATTGAATGGAAAGAATCCTGGCGCGACGAATATCTGAAATGGATATGCGGTTTTGCCAATGCACAGGGTGGCAAGCTTTATATCGGAAAAAAGGACGATGGCACTATCATTGGCGTCAGAGATGCCAAAAAATTGATGGAGGATATTCCAAACAAAATCCAAAACAAGCTGGGCATCGTTGCGGATGTAAATCTTCTCACTGAAAATGGAGTGGAATACCTTGAGATTGCGGTTTCCCCATGGGCGTTCCCGGTCAATTATGATGGAGAGTATCATTATCGAAGCGGCAGTACAAAACAGCAGCTTCGTGGCAGTGCGCTGACAAATTTTCTGATGTCAAAGACTGGAATGAAGTGGGACGCTGCGATAGTCGATAATATTACAGTTGACGATCTGGATAAGGAGAGTTTTGATATCTTTCGCCGTGAGGCGCTCCGCAGCGGCCGCATGACAAAGGATGATTTGGATATACCAAATACTGAACTTTTGGACAAGCTTGATCTGCTTGTTGACGGTAAGCTGAAAAGGGCTGGAGCATTGTGTTTCTATCGAAATGCAGAAAAAGTTATCAGTGGCTGTTATGTAAAGATCGGAAAATTCGAAGGAAGTGAGCTTCTGTACCAGGATGAAGTGCATGGCTCTCTGCTGCTTATGGCCGATCGGGTAATCGATCTGATTTATCTGAAGTATCTGAAAGCCGCAATTTCGTATTACAAAGAAACTAGGGTTGAAACTTATCCTTTTGCCCGCGACGCGGTTCGCGAGGCGGTCTATAATGCGCTGATCCATTGCAATTGGGCTGATAATATTCCGATCCAGATCCGCATTGAGGAAGATGTCATGTACATCAGCAACAGTAGTCTTCTTCCGTTTGGATGGACGGCGGAGACATTGATGGGATCGCATTCCTCAAAGCCCTTCAATCCGGATATCGCAAATGTATTTTATCGCGCGGGCTATATTGAAAGCTGGGGACGCGGAATTCAAAAAATATGTGATGCCTGTAAGAACCTCGGTGCAGATGAACCGGTATATATTCTTCATGGTGAAGATATCATGGTGAAATTCCGCGCCCTGCAAAGTGCCATAGTGTCAGATACTAAAGTTCCAAAGCACCAAAGCACCGCGGAGTTTGGTGCTTTGGATGACGCTTTGGTGCAAAGAATCCTGGAAGTGTTAAGACACGAACCAGAAATTTCACAGGGCAAAATGGCAGAAGTGCTTGGAACTACAAGACGGGTGATTCAAAAGAAAATGATTCTTTTGAAAGAAGCAGGGCGTATTGAACGTATCGGCGGCAAACGTTATGGTCATTGGATAATTCACGAAAAAAATTGTTAAATGAGTTTAGTAAGGCTGAAACGCTGGGGTTTTGAGATTAATTATTTTAGATAAAAAGAGTTAAAATAAAACATATTGCAATATTTTCCAGCTTACGTTATACTAGACTTATCAAAAAACAGGAGGGTGATTGCAATGCCACGTACAAAAGGTTCCAAAAACAAAACAGCAGCGCTTACGATCGATGAGAGGATCGCCGCAGTCACTGCTGAGATCGATTCCCTGCAGGAGCAGGTAAAAGCAAAGAAAGCAGAATTGAAGAAGCTGGATGTGGAAAAAGCGGAAGCGGATCAGAAAAAGATCCTGGCAGCGGCAGCTTCCAGCGGAAAGACGGTAGAAGAGATCATCGAACTGATCGAGAGTGCAAAATAACCAGGTAACCACAGAGGAAAGAAAAACCCCGCGCATATGTTTGCCGAGATCCGGGAAACTGCTGCAGCGGGGATTTTATTTGTGCGGAAGGCAGATCGGACGTATATGCTTATGCAGAGAGGTCTGGTATGTTTAACGATTGACATATTGTGCGAAAAAATGATATAGTAGATACAGAAGCGTACAATATCAGGAGAAACAAAGGATGGCTACATTAAAGGACGTAGCCCGGGAGTCCGGTCTCACGGTGGGAACAGTCTCTCGGGTGCTGAACAACAGAGGATATATCAGTGAGGAGACCAGGAGGAAGGTCTATGCGGTCATGCGCGAGCTGAATTACCAGCCCAATGAGATGGCGCGCTCGCTCTCCAAGCAGAAGAGCAATACCATCGGGGTGATCGTGCCGCACATTGTGCACCCGTATTTTTCGAAGCTGATCAGCAATCTGGAGCAGGCGGCCTACGAACTGAAATACAAGATCCTTCTTTTTAATTCCAAGGGAAAAGAGGAGAAGGAGGAGGAATATATCGAGATGTGCAAGAGTAACCGCGTGGCGGCGGTCATTCTCTGCAGCGGCTCTTTCCACACCGAGCAGTTCCGCAACCTGGACTTCCCGCTGATCACGATCGAGCGCTTTCTGGACGAGGGCATCGCGGGGATCGAATGTGACAACTACCGCGGCGGCATTCTGGCGGCGGAGCACCTGATCGAGCGGGGCTGCAGGCACCTGCTCCACATAGGCGGCATCAGCGGCCTGCCCATGCCAGCGGATAAGAGAAAGCAGGGGTTTGAAAAAGTGTGCCAGAAGTACGGCGCGCAGTACAATGAGGTGGAACCGAGCCAGGCGTACTACGACGACATGCACTATTATCCGATCATCTGTCAGGCGCTGGACCAATATCCCGAGACGGACGGGATCTTTGCCAGCTCCGATCTCATTGCGGCGCAGGCGATCCAGGTCTGTGCCATGAAGGGGATCGACGTGCCGGGAAGCATGAAGATCATAGGATTTGACGACGTGAATGTGGCGGCTCTCACGACTCCCGGCATTACCACCATAAGGCAGCCGGTAAAAGAGATGGCGGAGGCGGCGGTGGCGATGGCTGTGAAGGCGGCGGCAGGGAACGCGGTTCCCGCCACCAGCATGTTCCCGGTAACTCTGGTGGAGCGCGGAAGCACCGGCAGATAAATACATAAGTACAGAAGATAAAGGGGCTGTTGCACGAAGCACAGCCTCTTTTGTATGTGTTGCTTAATTGTGTTCACACATCTGCCTCCAAAGCGGACACACGTGCCATGAGAAATCGTGCTGCGCACAATGGCGCGTCGTGCATCTCGCCCGCTTTGCAGCCGAGATATATTAGGCTCGCGAATCTTCGAAAAATTTATATGTATAGCCAGTAACACCCTTTGCTGCATCCACAGGCAGCCCTGGCGCTGTCCGCTTTGCAGGCAAACATAGACAATCCGACGCAGGGGATGCGAGCATACTTATGGCTGCTGGAGCGTGTTTGAGCGAAGCGAGTTTGCGGAAGCAGCCATTAATCGAGGGCGCAGCATCCCCAAGGAGGATGTCGCGTTTGCAGCAAAGCGGACAGCGCCAGGGCGTTCCGTGGATGTGTAGGGATCTAAGACATTGCCTGGGTATATGCATGGAAAAGATAACAAGCGATAAACATGAGGAAAAAATTGGAACAGCAGTATGTCGAAGGAAAATTGAAAAAACAATGGGCATAATGTACAAAATACAAAAATGAATTTCGTAAAAACGTGACAAAGATGAAGAAATACACAAAAAAATATATGTCAACCGATTGACATATAAAACCAACTGTGTTATGATGCAGCTACCTTACAGAAATCGGAAAATAAAGGAGGAGAACAGTAATGAAAAAAAGGATTTCTTTGGCAATGGCAGCAGTAATGGCGTCATCCGCACTGGCAGTTTCTGCACCGGTCATGGCAGAAGAGAATGTTACCATCACGATCTTCAATTCCAAGATGGAGATCCAGACCGTGCTGGAAGAGAAAGCGGCGGAATACGCAGCAGAAAAAGGAGTTGGGGTTGAGGTTTACTACTCCAACGACACAGTAGCAGCGCACATGGGTACGAGATACGCTTCCAACGATCCGTACACCCTGTCCATGGTGGACGCAAAAGACATCTACTCCCTTGGCCCGGACCACGCCATCGACATGAGCGATCAGGACTGGGTAAAAGACACCGTACATGCGATCGAGGTGGACGGCAAAGTGCTCGGCTTCCCGGTATGCGTGGAAGCGCGCGGCATCATCTACAATAAGGATGCCATCGAGGCCATCACGGGCACAGAGTTCGTTCCGACCGACTACGCAACCCTGGATGCGTTCAAGGGTCTTCTGGATGAGCTGGTAGCGGGCGGCATGACCACGCCGGTCGGCATTATGAAAGAGGACTGGTCCCTGGCCGGCCACTTCCTGCCGGAAGTTTACGAGGAGCAGGAAGATGTGGACGCGTTCATCACATCCCTTCACGAGGGCACAGCGGATCTGATCAACAATGCGAAATTCAACGCGAAGATGGACACCTTCGATGTCCTGATGGCAAACAACTATGCAAAAGACTATGCCATCGCGGCAGAGCGCAACGTAACGGAGCAGATGCTGGCGGAAGGCCAGATCGCGTTTATGTTCGGAGGCAACTGGGACTGGTCGGTGATCAACCAGTATGATTACAGCGAGAACATGGGCATGATGCCGGTTCCGCAGAACACGGAAGACGGGACGAACGCAAAGCTTGAGGGCGGCGGTTCCAAATATTTCTTCATCGATTCTTCCGATAATACATCCGACGCACAGCGCCAGGCGGCCAAGGATTTCCTGAACTGGCTGGTGTACGATGAGGCAGGGCAGTCCTTCGTAGTAAACGACTGCGCACTGGTTCCCGCCTTCTCCAACAACACGCTTGAGGTTTCCGATCCGCTCGGACAGTCCGTAAAGGCTTACTCCGACGCAGGCAACCTGATCCCGAACTACAACTATCTGCCGGATGACCACTATTCACGCTGCGGCGCTTCCTTCCAGAAATATCTGGCAGGTCAGATCGACCGCGCAGGGTTCGCCGCAGAGATCGAGGCATACTGGGCCTCCACAACTCCGGTAGAGCACTAACGGGCTGTTAAGCCCCGGCGTATTCCCGGCAGCGCCGTCCTGCGCTGTCGGGGGCTGCCGCAAAGCACAGATAAAAATGTGTTTTTGCGGCAGTCTTATATCTGGACAGAGGAGGAGAGAAACGTATGAAAAGAAATACCATGTCATATAAGATCCAACAATATGTCATGTTTGCCGGTCCGGCCACACTTCTTTTCCTGGCAGTTGTAGTCGTCCCGCTGATCTACGGCCTGTATCTGACGTTCACAAGCTGGGACGGCGTGTCCACGCAGAGACCGTTCATGGGCGCGGCCAACTACATAGCGGCTTTTAAAGACGCCGCGTTCTGGCAGGCGCTCGGGAGGACCTTCATCTACTCGGCCATCGCCGTTGTCATGGTAAACGTGGTCGCATTTTTCCTGGCATACCTGGTAACCAGCGGTATCAAAGGACAGAATTTCTTCCGCGCAGGTTTCTTCATTCCGAACCTGATCGGTGGTATCGTTCTCGGTTATGTATGGCAGTTCGTATTCAATCGTGCCATCACAGCGATCGGCAGAAGCCTTTCCATCAGTTCCCTGTCGATCCCGTGGCTGTCCACTCCGAACGGCGCAATGGCCTGCCTGATCATCGTTTCCGTATGGCAGTATGCAGGCTATATGATGCTGATCTACGTGGCAGGCTTTATGAGCGTTTCCAAGAGCCTGATGGAAGCCGCGCAGATTGACGGCTGCACCAAGGCGCAGGCCACCTGGAACGTGACGATCCCGCTGATGCGGTCGTCTTTCGTACAGTGTCTGTTCCTGTCCATCACACGCTGCTTCATGGTGTACGATGTGAACCTCTCCCTGACCAAGGGCGAGCCCTTCGGATCCTCCGTGATGGCGGCCATGCACGTATACAACCAGGCATTTACCTACCGCAATTACGGCACGGGCCAGGCGGAGGCGCTGATCCTGTTCCTGGTGTGCGCGATCGTGGGTGTGACACAGGTGTACATCGGTAAGAAAGGGGAGGTGGAAGCATAATGGATGAGAATAAGAAAGCCGCTCAAAAGAAGAAAATTACACATGGCTTTATGATGGCGCTCTTGATCCTTTTGTTCCTGATCTTCATCTTCCCGTTTATCCTGGTGGTCATCAACGTGTTTAAGACCATGGGGGACATCACATCCGATCCGCTGGCGCTGATCGGCGCGCACGGGTTCACGGTACAGAATTTCCCCAATGCCATGAAGAGCATGGGATTCTGGGGCGCATTCGGAAACTCCCTGGTCGTTACGGTGGTATCCACCGTGCTGACCCTGCTGATCTCAGCCATGGCGGCGTTTGTGATCGTCCGCAATAAGTGGATCGCGTGCACGCTGCTGTTTTCCGGCATGATCGCTTCCATGGTCATCCCGTTCCAGGTGCTGATGATCCCGCTGGTGTCTCTGTACGGCGGCGTGTTTGGGGTGCTGAACCATCGTGTCACGCTGATCCTGATGCACGTTGGCTTTTCGCTCTCCATGGCGACCTTCATGTTCCACGGCGCGATCCATACCAACATCCCGCTGGAGCTGGAGGAAGCGGCATACATAGACGGCTGTACCAGATGGCAGACATACTGGAAGATCGTGTTCCCGCTGCTGAAACCGACCATTGCCACGGTGGCGATCATCGACGCCATGGCATTCTGGAATGACTATCTGCTTCCGAGCCTGGTTCTTGGAAGAAAAGAACTGTACACCATACCGATCGCAACGCAGGTGTTCTACGGAGCATACTCCACGGATATGGGGCTTGTGATGGCCGCTCTGCTGCTGGCCATGCTGCCGATCCTCATCCTGTACCTGTTCTTGCAGAGATACATTGTGGAAGGCGTGACGTCGGGCGCGGTAAAAGGTTAAGGATTTCCTGTCGCAGTGGGAAAAGCATATTGCTTTCCCACTGCGTTTTGTTTTATGATGTAGAAAAAGATTCTGGAAAAAAATGCCGGGGAGGATGCATAATGGAGTATAAAAAGACAGCGGACAGCATTTATCTGGGAATACCGGTGCAGGCCGGACGGACGGAGGAGAGGCTGGAGATCTTCTGCAAAGAAAAAAAGCTCTTTGAGTTCCAGGTGCCGGCCCCATCGGACGGCGCGGAACAAACTTACGACTACTATGGCTATCTCAAGGTAAAAGAATATCTGGGAAGCGAGCTGACGTTTCGGGGGAATTTCCCGGAGGGGTTTTTTGAGGCGATCTGTTTTTGCGGCAGCGCGGAGTACGAGCCCATTGCCAGGCCTCTTCTGCACTACACGGCCGAGCGCGGGTGGATCAATGATCCCAACGGGCTGGTCTGGCACGACGGCGTGTTTGAACTGTTCTACCAGTACAATCCCGTAAACACAGCCTGGCAGAACATGTCCTGGGGGCATGCGGTGAGCGCGGACCTGCTGCACTTTACCCGGAAGGACACCGCCCTTTTCCCGAACGCGGACGGGGCCGCATATTCCGGCTGCGGGCTTGTGAACGAGCGCGGGCTTCTGGGACTCCCAAAAGATGCGCTGCTGTTTTTCTACACCGCGGCCGGGGGCAACGACCGCTGGAGCGAGAACGCGGATTTCACGCAGCGGCTCGCGTACAGCACGGACGGCGGGGAAACTTTGGTCAGGGCCCCGGGCACGATCATCGGAAAGATCGGGGCGGATTCCAGGGATCCGAAGATCTTCTGGCACGAGGAGACAAAGGCCTACGTCATGGTCCTGTGGATACAGGGAAACGAGTTCGGCATCTTCCGCTCAAAAGACCTGAAAAACTGGGAGAGGAGCAGCAGCATCGTGCTCAAGGACGCCTGGGAGTGCCCGGATCTTTTTGCGCTGGATCTGGAGGGCGAGCGCGTCTGGGTGTTTATGAGCGCGGACGGATTCTATTTTCTGGGCGATTTTGACGGGTACACGTTCCGCACAGACGGCGTGCAGAGGCACGCGTACATGTGCGGGCTGCCGTACGCGGCGCAGACTTACAGCGGCGTGAAGGACCGCGTGATCGCCGTGCCGTGGCTGCGCACCCACAACGTGGGGAAGCCGTACACCGGGATGATGGGGCTTCCGAGGGAGCTGGGGCTTGTAAAGACCGGCGGCGAGAGGATGCTCTCCATGCTTCCCATCCGGGAGTATGAGAACAGCAAAACGGAAGTTTTGCTGTCGGTAAACCGGGAGAATCCCAAAACCGTTTACTCGGCCGCGATCACGCGGGACGCGGCGGCGGAAATTGTGTTAAAACCACGCAGGGGCGAGATCATCACGATCCACGCCTTTGCGCAGGAGATACAGCTGCGGGACAATATCCTGTTTTACCGCAGCGAGAGGACCGTATTTCCGGAGGGAGTTTCGGACATGCGCATTCTCATAGACCGGGGCATCCTGGAGATCTGTGCGAACCGCGGCACCCGAAACACTTATTATGAGACAGACCTGGACGACTTGAAAGGAAATATTGTGATCAGCGGCTGCCAAAATGAGGCGAAACTCTATCTGTGGCGGCCATAAGGAGGTAGACATGCACCCTGTTTTGGACACTTCGAAAGAATATGAGAAGCGCTTTCAAAAACATTACGACGAGCTGAAATGGCTCTATACAGAACTCTATCAGAACGACTGGATGTTCGATGAATTATGCAGGCAGATGCGCACGTTCTACGAGGAGCGAAAAGACGCCCTGAAAGCGCTGGATCGGGAGCGCGAGGCGCACCCAGAATGGTACCGGCAGAACGATATGCTGGGCATGATGCTGTACGTGGATAATTTTGCGGGAAATCTAAAGGGCGTCAAGAAAAAGCTGTCCTATCTAAAAGAATGCCGGGTAAATTACATACATCTGATGCCGTTTTTGGAAAGTCCCAAGGGGAGATCCGACGGCGGATATGCGGTGTCGGATTTCCGCAAAGTACAGCCCGAGCTGGGGACGATACAGGATCTGGAGGAGCTCACAAAGGCCTGCCGCAAGCTGGGCATGAGCGTCTGCATGGACTTTGTGATGAACCACACCTCGGAGGATCACGAGTGGGCGGTGCGCGCGCGAAAAGGGGAAGGCGAATACATGAGCCGCTACTTTTTTTACGACAACCCCTACATCCCGGAACTCTATGAGCGCACGGTGCCGCAGGTGTTCCCCACCACGGCGCCCGGGAATTTTACCTACCTGCCCGAGATCGGCCACTATGTGATGACTTCGTTTTACCCCTACCAGTGGGATCTGAACTACCAGAACCCCAGGGTGTTCAACGAGATGATGTACAACTTCCTGTTCTTCGCAAACGCGGGCGTGGACGTGATCCGCATCGACGCGGTGCCCTATATCTGGAAAGAGCTGGGCACGGACTGCAGGAACCTGAAGCAGGTGCACACCATCGTGCGCATGATGCGCATGATCGGGGAGATCGTGTGCCCGGGCATCCTGCTTTTGGGCGAGGTGGTGATGGAGCCCTCGAAGGTGGCACCCTATTTCGGCACGGTGGAAAAACCGGAATGTCACATGCTCTACAACGTGACCACCATGGCAACCATGTGGAATTCCGTGGCCACCCGGGATGTGCGGCTCCTGAAAAAACAGATGGACATTCTGGCGGGCCTTCCCAAGGATTATGTGTTCCTCAACTACATCCGCTGCCACGACGACATCGGCTGGGGGCTGGACTATGAGACCCTGCGCTGGTGGGGGATGGAGGAGCGGCCCCACAAGCAGTACGTGAACGATTTCTTTACCGGCGCGGTGGAGGGGAGCTTCAGCCGCGGCGAGCTCTACAACGCGGATCCCGTGACGGGCGACGCCCGGTTCTGCGGCACGGCCGCCTCCATGTGCGGCGTGGAAAAAGCCGGTTTCGAGGGGGATCAGGAGCAGATCATCGCCGCCGTGCGCCGGGTGCTCATGCTGCACGCGTTCATGTTTACCCAGTCCGGCATCCCCGTCCTGTACAGCGGCGACGAGGTGGGGCAGGTAAACGATTACACCTACAAAGAGGTGCCGGAGAAGGCGCAGGATTCCCGCTATATCCATCGGGGAAAATTCAACTGGGACCTGGTGGAGCAGATCAAGACGCCCGGGAGCGTGTCGGAGCGCATCTTCCACGGGCTCGGAACGCTGGAAGAGATACGCGCCGCGGAAAAAGTGTTTGTGTCCACAGCCAATTTTTACACCCTGGAGACCTACGAGCAGTCGGTCATCTGCATGGTGCGGGAATACGAGGGCGAGAAGCTCATCGGGCTGTTCAACTTCAGCGAATTTGAAAAGACGGCGTGGATCGATCAGCAGGACGGAACCTACACGGATCTGATCACGGGAACCTCCATGAAGGCCTCGGCGGTCAAGCTTCCGGGGAACGGGTTCCTGTGGCTGAAAAAAGAAGGAGGCGTTGAGATATGAGAGAACCGTGGTGGAAAGAAGCAGTCATTTACCAGATCTACCCCAAAAGCTTTTGCGACAGCAACGGGGACGGCATCGGCGACCTGCAGGGGATCATCGGGAAGCTGGATTACCTGCAGCAGCTGGGCGTGGACGCCATCTGGCTCTCCCCGGTGTACCGCTCTCCCCAGGACGACAACGGGTACGACATCTCCGACTATCAGGACATCGACCCCATCTTCGGGACGCTGGCGGACATGGATGAGCTGATCGCCCGGGCGGGTGAGCGTGGCATCCGCATCATCATGGATCTGGTGCTGAACCATACCTCCGACGAGCACCCGTGGTTCCGGGAGGCAAAAAAGAGCAGGGAGAACCCGTACCACGACTACTATATCTGGCGGGACGGACAGGAGGGCGCATATCCCAACGAGCTGCGCGCCGCGTTCGGCGGCCCGGCCTGGGAGTGGGTGCCGGAATGCGGGCAGTATTATCTGCATCAGTTTTCCGTAAAACAGCCGGATCTGAACTGGGAGAACCCGGCGGTCCGTCAGGAGCTTTACCGCATGATCCAGTGGTGGGTGGACCGCGGCGTGGGCGGGTTCCGCCTGGATGTGGCGGACCTGCTCGGCAAGGAGCCGGACGCCATGGTCATGGCGGAGGGAAAGATGCTGCACCCCTATATCAAAGAGATGAGCAGGGCCGTTTTCCAGCAGCATGACCTGGTGACAGTGGGGGAGGCGTGGAGCGCCAACACGCAGAACGCCCTTCTCTACAGCAATCCGGACGGGTCGGAGCTTTCCATGGTGTTCCAGTTTGAGCACATGGTGATGGACCAGCAGCCGGGCGGGAGCAAGTGGGACCTTGCGCCGCTCCCGTTTGTGGAATTTAAAAAAGTATTTGCAAAATGGCAGCAGGCGTTATACCATAAAGGGTGGAACAGCCTGTTTTTCGAAAACCACGATCTGCCGCGCTCGGTGTCCCGCTTCGGGGACGACGGCGCGTACCGCGAAAGATCCGCCAAGATGCTGGCCACCTGCCTGCACGGGATGCAGGGCACGCCCTACATCTACCAGGGCCAGGAGATCGGCATGACAAACCCGCGCATGGAGATCGGGGAATACCGCGACATTGAGCTTCTGAATATGTACCGGGAGCGGATGGCCGCGGGCGTCCCGAAAGAGCAGATCATGGGATCCATCTACGCGAAGGGGCGGGACAACGCCCGCACCCCCATGCAGTGGAGCGATGAAAAGAACGCGGGATTTACGGAGGGAGAACCCTGGATCTCGGTGAATCCCAATTACACATCCGTCAATGCCGCCCGCGCGGCGGCGGACGAAGATTCCGTCTACCACTATTACCGCAGGCTGATCGCGCTGCGCAAGTCCTGCCGGGTGCTGATCGACGGAAACTACGAGCCCCTTCTTTTGGAAGACCCGTATGTGTTCGCCTACACCCGGACTTCGCCGGACGGGCAGATCCTCGTGGCCTGCAATTTTTCCGGCCGGGAAGTGCCCTGCAAGATCCTTGACGGCTGGGAGGAGGCGGAAGTGCTGATCCACAACGAACAGGAAGCGCTCCTGCCGGGGCGTCTGCGCCCTTATGAGGCGGTCATGCTGAAAAGGTGCTTTTGCGGGCGCGCGGGCTGAGCAGCAAATTTTGTAAGGGAGGGTACTATGGACAACAAGAAACTGGGCTTTGGCCTGATGCGTCTGCCTCTGCTGGATCCAAACGATCCGGCCTCCATCGATATCGAGCGGGTAAAAGAGCTGGTGGACGCCTATCTTGCAAAGGGATTTACTTATTTTGACACCGCCTGGATGTACTGCGGGTTCCAGAGTGAGAGAGCCGCCAAGGAAGCCCTGGTGGACCGCTATCCGCGGGACGCGTTCACGCTCACCACAAAGCTGCACGCAAGCTTTGTGCAGAGCGAGGAGGACAGAGATAAAATTTTTAACGCCCAGATGGAAAAGACCGGCGTCACCTTTTTTGATTACTACTGGCTGCACGATGTGAACGGCCACAGCCTGGAAGTATTTGAAAAATTTGACTGCTTCCGCTGGCTCATGGAAAAGAAGGAGCAGGGCCTGGTAAAGCACATCGGGTTTTCCTTCCACGACAGCCCGGAACTTCTGGACCGGGTGCTGACCGAACACCCGGAGATGGAATATGTGCAGCTTCAGATCAACTATCTGGACTGGGAGAGCAACGCGATCCAGTCCCACAAGTGCTACGACGTGGCGGTGAAGCACCACATTCCCGTGATCGTCATGGAACCGGTAAAGGGCGGCACGCTTGCCAACATCCCGCCGGAGGCGGAGCGCCTGTTTAAAGAATACCATCCGGACGCATCCGTTTCCTCCTGGGCCATCCGCTACGCGGCGAGCCTGGACAATGTATATAAAGTGCTGAGCGGCATGAGCAGCCTGGAGCAGGTGCAGGACAACACGACATTCATGTCGGATTTTGTGCCGGTCAACGAGGAGGAGAAGGACCTGATCCGCAAGGCGGTGCAGATCATCAACAGCAGCATTGCGATACCGTGCACGGGCTGCGAATACTGCATGGCGGGGTGCCCGCAGAACATCCCCATCCCCAAATGTTTCTCGCTCTACAATGCCGACAAGCAGGAGGTGTCCACCAAGGGCTGGACGCCGCAGGGGGAATACTATGAGAACATGATCAAAAATACCGGGAAGGCCAGCGACTGTGTGGAGTGCCGCCAGTGCGAGGGCGTCTGCCCGCAGCATCTGCCCATCGTGAAGCACTTAAAAGAAGTGGCGGCTTATTTCGGGCAGTAAAAGTTCAAAAAAACGGTGGGGCGGATGTTATGAAGCAGATCATCAAACAGTTATCTTCCTCTCAAATTATTATACTCGGCTTTGCCGCTGTGATCCTTCTGGGCAGCCTTCTTCTGATGCTGCCCTTCGCCTCGCAGCAGGGCAGGGTCACCAATTTCGCGGACGCGCTGTTTACGGCTACGTCCGCCGTTTGCGTGACCGGGCTGATCGTGCACGACACGGCCACTTACTGGAGCTCTTTTGGACACGCGGTCATTCTGATCTTAATTCAGATCGGGGGCATGGGGATCGTCACCATCGCGGTGGCGGTCGCCGCCGTGTCCGGCAGGCAGATCAGCTTAAAGCAGCGCAGCACCATGCAGGAGGGCATCTCCGCCCACCAGGTGGGCGGCATTGTGCGGCTGACAGGGTTCATTATTAAAATGACGCTCATCTTTGAATTGGCCGGAGCGCTTTTGATGGCCCCGGATTTCTGCCGCGAATTTGGCCTCGGGAAAGGGATCTGGTATGCGGTGTTCCACTCGATCTCCGCGTTCTGCAACGCGGGGTTCGACCTGATGGGTGTAAAAGCGCCCTATTCCTCCCTCACCGGTTTTGTGCGAAGCCCGCTGATCAATCTCGCGGTCATGGCGCTCATTACCATCGGCGGCATCGGCTTTCTGACCTGGGACGACATGGCGAAAAACCGTTTTCATTTCCGGAAATACCGGATGCAGAGCAAAGTCATTCTGCTTACCAGCGGCATTTTGGTCCTGCTCCCGGCTCTGTACTTTTTCTTTTTCGAGTTCGGGGGCGCGCCGCTTTCGGAGCGCGTGTGGGGCTCTCTGTTCCAGTCGGTGACCACGAGGACGGCCGGTTTTAATACCGTCGATCTGACAAAGCTGAGCGAGGTGGGCGTAGCGCTCTTTATCCTGCTCATGCTGGTGGGCGGTTCCCCCGGATCCACCGCGGGCGGCATGAAGACCACGACGCTCGCCGTGCTGCTCTCCACCGCGGTATCGGTGTTCCGCAACCGGGAATCGACCAACTTTTTCGGGCGCAGGATCGGCGACGACACCGTCCGGAACGCCGCGACCATTCTTGTGCTGTATGCGTTCCTGTTTCTGACGGGCGGCTGCGTGATCAGCCGGATCGAGGGGCTACCCCTGCTGACCTGCCTGTTCGAGACGGCGTCCGCGGTGGGAACCGTGGGGCTGACCCTCGGCATCACGCCGGATCTCGGAATCGTGTCGCATATTATTTTGATCTTGCTGATGTACACCGGCAGGGTGGGCGGACTGACCCTGATCTTCTCGGCGCTCTCCGGCAATCGGAAGAGCACCGCAAAACTGCCGCAGGAAAAATTGACCGTAGGATAGGAGGAGACATCATGAAATCGATATTACTGGTAGGACTGGGGCGTTTTGGCAGGCATGTGGCCAGAAAGCTCAACGACCTGGACCATGAGGTTATGGCGATAGACTGCAGCGAGGAGCGGGTAAACGAGGTGCTGCCCTTTGTGACAAACGCCCAGATCGGCGACAGCACCAACGAAGAATTTCTCTCCTCCCTGGGAATTGACAATTACGACGCCTGCATCGTGGCGATCGGCGATAATTTTCAGAACTCGCTGGAGACGACGTCTCTGCTCAAGGAGCTCGGAGCGAGAAAAGTGATCGCGCGGGCGGCGAGCGGCGTGCAGGAAAAATTCCTGCTGCGCAACGGCGCGGACGAGGTGGTGTACCCGGAGAAGCAGCTGGCCGCGTGGACCGCGATCCGCTGCACGTCGGAGGACATCCTGGACTACATCGAGCTGGATGACGATTACTCGATCCTCGAGCTGACCGTGCCGGACGACTGGCACGGAAAAACCGTGGCCGAGCTGGATATCCGCAGAAAATACGGCATTACTGTCCTGGGCGTGAGAGTGAATGGAAAGCTCAATATGGACGTCGCCCACGACACTGTCCTGGAAAAAGAATTTCCTATACTTGTTCTGGGACAGCAGAAGGCGGTTCAGAAGTGTTTCCGGCTTTGAACGCCCCAAATGTACCGCCCGGTTTGCAGCTGGGCCCGCCGGAAGCGCCCCTGTGTTTCCTGTTCTTCCCGAAAACGACAGATCGTGCAAAATGTTCCCGTCTGGAATGACAGGCCGATGGCCTGTCCTCCATCCGGGGACATTTTTTTGCCCGCTCTGTCGTTTTCGAGGAAGTACAGTTGAAACACAGGGGCGCTTTCGGCGGGGTGTGTCGATGTCAGCGTGGTGAAGAATAGGGGCGCTTTCGGCGGGTCTGCGATGCCAGCACGGTGAAGGATAGGGGCGCTTCCGGCGGGCCTGCAATGCCAGTGAGGTGAAGGATAGGGGGCGTGTCGATGCTAGTGCGATGAAGGATAGGGACGCGTCCGGGGGTGTGTGCAGCTCGGCCGGGGATGGGCAGATTGGAGGATTATCGGGAAGAAGGATGTTTTTTTTCATAAAAACTTGACAGAAAACCGGAAATTTTATAATATATAAATGTTTCATGCGATAGCATGGCATAGTGTTACAGCTGCAAATCATCCGATCTGCAGAAGGGGACAATAACAAACGCACAGCCGGTTTGGAAGCGCCGGCTGATGCTGGGATCTAAGGGAGCAAATGGGCTGACGGTTTATACTGTTGGCCTTTTTATAACATGAACAGCGAAAAGGAGTGCCTGCGGTATGTTTAAGTACATTTTGAAACGTCTTGGGATTGCGGTTGTGACCATCTGGCTGATCGCGACGCTGACATTTTTCCTGATGAATATGGTGCCGGGCGGCCCGTTTCTGTCGGAGAAGGCGGTCAGTCCGGCGGCCCTGGCGGCGCTGGAGGCAAAGTACGGCCTGGATAAGCCGCTTCTCGAACAGTATGTCACTTACATAGGGGACGCGCTCCACGGGGATTTCGGCGACAGCCTGAAACAGCGCGGCCGCACCGTGACCTCGATCATCGCGTCGAAGTTTCCGGTCTCGGCGCGCATCGGCGGGCTGGCGGTCCTCGCGGCCTTCTGCGTAGGGGTTCCGCTGGGCTGCATCTCGGCGATGAACCGCGGGAAGCTGGGGGACAGCATTATCATCGTGCTCGCGACCTGCGGCATCGCGGTTCCGAGCTTTGTGATCTGTACGGTCCTGATGTACACGTTCGGCGTCCGGCTCGGGTGGCTGCCGACGCTGGGGCTTAACAGCTGGAAGCACTACATCATGCCGGTGACGGCGCTCGCGTTCTATCCGACCGCGTACATTACCCGCCTGATGCGCTCCTCCATGCTGGACGTGCTCGGGCAGGACTATATGCGCACCGCGAAGGCGAAGGGCGTGAGCCAGTTTGCCAGCCTGTTCAAGCATGCGCTCCGCAACGCGATCCTGCCGGTCGTCACATATCTGGGGCCGCTGCTCGCGTACACCGTGACCGGGAGCTTCATCGTCGAGAAGATCTTTACGATCCCGGGACTGGGCGGGGAGTTCATCGGCTCGATCACGAACCGTGACTACACGGTCATCATGGGGACGACGATCTTCCTTGCCACACTGATGATCCTGATGAATGTGCTCGTGGATATTGTCTACAAACTGGTAGATCCGCGCATCAAGCTGAAATAAGGAGGGGGACAGAAATGAAAGAGAATCCAAATCCGCTGAGTTTCCAGGCGAGGATCGATCCGGACGATTTCCTCCCTGCGTCGAATGAAGAAAAACAGAGCCTCGTGATCATGCGCGAGAGCGTGAGCTTCTGGAAGGACGGCGTGCGCCGCTTTCGGAAAAACAAGGTGGCGATGGTCAGCCTGGCGGTCGTGATCCTGATCATGATCTTCTCGTTTATCGTGCCGTTTTTCTATCCTTATACCTATGAACAGCAGATCCGCGGCAGCGAACACCTCGCGCCGATGGAATATTCGGAGCAGGAGCAGGAGCTGCGCGCCGCGGGCGAGCATGTGTTCCCGCACATTCTCGGGACGGACAAGCTGGGCCGTGACTACGCGATCCGCGTGATGATGGGGAGCCGCATTTCCCTGATCGTCGGCCTTGTGGCGGCGGTCATCATCCTGGTGATCGGTTCCGCGTTCGGCTCGATCGCCGCGTTTTTCGGCGGCTGGGTGGACATCCTGATGATGCGTGTGGTCGACATTATATACACGATACCGGACATCCTTTTGATCGTGCTGCTGTCCTTTGCCCTGAAGGCACCGCTTGAGAAGCTGGGCATGATGCCGGGCTTCGGGTGGATCCAGCTCCTCGGGCGCAACCTGATCAGTATTTTCATCGTGTTCGCCCTGCTGTACTGGGGCGGCATGGCGCGCATGGTGCGAAGCCAGATCCTGACTCTGAAGGAGAGCGAATACGTGACCGCGGCGAGGGCCCTGGGAGCCGGAACCGCGAGGATCATCAAGAAACATCTGCTGACGAACTGCATCGGAACGCTGATCGTCACGACGACGCTGCAGATCCCGTCCTCGATCTTTACCGAGAGCTTTCTGAGCTTCCTCGGACTGGGCGTGGCGGTGCCGATGCCGTCGCTGGGGAGCCTGGCGAGCGATGCGATCAACGGCATCAATACCTATCCGCATCTTTTGTTTATCCCGGCGGCGCTGATCAGCCTGATCATCCTGAGCTTCAACCTGCTGGGCGACGGTCTGCGCGACGCGTTTGACCCGAAAATGAAAAATTAAAGGGGGAGACGGACAATGAGCGAATATCTGGTAAACATCGAACACGAACGCCTCTCCTTCTTCACGCCGGCCGGCGAGGTCAAGGCGCTCAACGATGTGTCCTTTCACATCAGCGAGGGCGAGGTGCTCGGGATCGTGGGAGAGAGCGGTTCCGGCAAATCCGTGACGGCGTACAGCCTGATGGGCCTGACGGCGCATCCCGGGAAGCTGCTGGGCGGCACGCTCGATTTCAACGGGCGGCGCGTCAACGACATGAAAGAAAAGGAATTTCGGAAAATGCGCGGCAATGAGGTGTCCATCATTTTCCAGGATCCGATGACGAGCCTGAACCCGGTCTACACAATCGGCAATCAGATCCGCGAGGCGCTGAAGCTGCACACGGACAAGAACAAGGCGGAGCGCCAGGCGAGAGCGATCGAGCTTCTGGACCTCGTCGGGATCAATGAGCCGCAGAAGCGCCTGAAACAATATCCGCACGAGCTCTCGGGCGGCATGCGGCAGCGTGTGATGATCGCGATCGCGCTTGCCTGCGAGCCGAAACTGCTGATCGCGGACGAGCCGACGACCGCTCTGGACGTGACGATCCAGGCGCAGATCCTGGAGCTGATGATGGAGCTGAAAGACAAGCTCGGCATGGCGATCATGATGATCACCCACGACCTCGGCGTTGTGGCGAGCATGTGCGACCACATTGCGGTCATGTATGCGGGCAACATCGTGGAATATGGCACGACCGACGATATTTTCTATGATCCGAAGCATGAGTACACCAAGGGACTTTTGCGCAGCATCCCGCGCATGGACAGCAGGGAACACGAGCGTCTGATCCCGATTGAGGGAACGCCGGTGGATCTTCTGAATCCGCCGAAGGGCTGCCCGTTCGCTTCGCGCTGCGACAGCTGCATGCAGATCTGCCTGCGTGAGAAAGCGCCCGTGACGTACTTCGGAGATATACACTACACCTCCTGCTGGATGAACCAGAAGGCGGAGCTGGAAGGGGGAGAGGAGAAATGAGCGAACGGCTGCTCAGGATCGAGCACCTCTATCAGTATTTTCCTGCGGGAGGTTTCGGCAAGAACAAAAAATATGTCCAGGCGGTGGACGACGTGTCTTTCTTCATCAACAAGGGAGAGACGCTCGGCCTGGTAGGCGAGTCCGGCTGCGGCAAGACGACGACAGGACGCGCGCTGCTGCGCCTCTACGAGCCGACGAAGGGCCGCATCATCTACAACGATCAGGTTCTCTTCGACAGCGGCGACGTTCCGATGATGGACGAGGATGGAAAAGACATCCTGGAGAACGGACAGCCGAAATTCGGCGCGAAGACCTCGGTTGATATGAGGCCATACCGCCGCGAGATGCAGATCGTGTTTCAGGATCCCTACGCGAGCCTCGACCCGCGCATGACGGTCGGGGACATTGTCGGCGAGGCGATCGACATTCACAAGCTCGCCTCCTCGAAGGAGGAGCGCTACCAGAAGATCCAGAGCCTGCTTCAGTGCGTGGGGCTCAACTCCGAGCACGCAAACCGCTATCCGCACGAATTTTCCGGCGGACAGAGACAGCGCGTCGGCATCGCCCGCGCGCTGGCGGTGGATCCGAAGTTTATCGTCTGCGACGAGCCGATCTCCGCGCTGGACGTTTCCATCCAGGCGCAGGTGGTCAATATGTTCGAGGATCTGCAAGCGCAGATGGGGCTGACCTATCTATTCATCGCGCACGATCTGTCGGTCGTGAAGCACATTTCCAACCGCATCGGCGTGATGTATCTGGGGAAGCTGGTTGAGCTGGCGGACAGCTATGAGCTGATCTTCCATCCGGTTCATCCGTACACAAAGAGCCTGATCTCGGCCATCCCGATCGCGGATCCCAAGACGGCGCGCGCGAACAAGCGCATCGCGCTGGAGGGCGATGTGCCGAGCCCGCTGAACCCGCCGTCCGGCTGCCGGTTCCGCACGCGCTGCCCGTATGCGGCGGAGCGGTGTGCGGCGGAGGTCCCGAAGTGGCGCGAGGTCAGCGCCGGACACTACGCGGCGTGCCACTGCATCGAGTAGACGCAGGGCAGATAGTTCCCGTATGTGGCAGCGAAAGCTGTTAACATAAAAATAAAAAAACAGGAGGAAAAAAATGAGAAAGAGAGTAATCAGTATGCTGCTCGCAGCAGTGATGACCGTTTCTATGGTAAGCGGCATGGCTGTGACTGCGGCGGCGGAGGAGACAGAAGGCAAGCAGCTCTCCGTTCAGATCGGTCCGGATCCGGAGACGATCGACCCGGCGCTGAACAGCGCGGTGGACGGCGGCAACATGCTTCTGCACGCATTTGAGTGCCTGCTGACGATCGATCAGAACGGTCAGATCGCACCGGGCCAGGCGGAGACCTGGGAGCAGTCGGAGGATGGTCTGACATGGACCTTCCACCTTCGCGATGGTCTGAAGTGGTCCGACGGCAGTGACCTGACGGCGAACGACTTCGTTTACAGCTGGAAACGTGTCTGCGATCCGATGGTAGCCGCTCCGTACGCGGAGACCGTGCTTGGCATGGTAGAGGGCTTTGACGAGGCAATCGGCGGCAATCTGGATGCACTTCAGGTAAGCGCACCGGACGACAAGACCCTTGTGGTAAAACTTTCCGCTCCGTGCACCTACTTTGAGAGCCTTGCGGCATTCGCTACCCTGAGCCCGGTTCAGCAGGCGACGGTTGAGGCGAACGGCGACGCGTGGGCGATCGCTCCGGAGACCTACATCTCCAACGGTCCGTTCTATGTGACGGAATGGGTACCGGGCTCCCACATCATCATGAGCAAGAACCCGTACTACTGGAACGCGGACGCGATCAAGCTCGGCAGCATCAAGTTCAACCTGATCGAGGATTCGAACGCGGCTTACACCGCATATCAGAACGGCGAAGTTCTGATGATCAAGGATGTCCCGACCGAGGAGATCCCGAGCCTTGAGGGCAGCGATGAGTTCTTTGTAGATCCGATCATCGGAACCTACTACATCTCCTACAACACGCAGATCGAGCCGTTCAACGATCCGCTCGTCCGCAAGGCCCTGAACCTTGCGATCGACAGAGAGTATGTCGCGAACACGATCATGCAGGGAACCTATTCTCCGGCCACCAACTTCATGGGCCCGGGCTGGGTTGACACAGACGGAAGCAGCTTCATGGACAACGCAAACGGCGGCGAGCCGTATATGTCTGCAACGGCTGATATCGAGGGCGCTCTGGCAGCTCTTGAGGAGGCAGGCTACCCGAACGGCGAAGGCCTTCCGGTGCTTCACTACAGCACGAACGACGCAGGTTACCACAAACCGGTTGCAGAGTATCTGCAGAGCGCGTGGGCCGAGATCGGCGTTACGCTGGAGATTGAGATCGTTGAGTGGTCCAGCTTCACACCGATGCGCCGCAACGGCGAGTACGAGATCGCACGCAACGGCTGGGTAGGCGACTATGCTGACCCGTCCAACATGCTGGATCTGCTCTACTCCACCAACGGAAACAACGACGGTAAGTTCAACAACCCGGATTACGACGCCGCTATGGACATCGCGAGATCCACGATCGACCCGGAGGAGCGCTCCGCAGCGCTTCATCAGGCTGAGGACATCATGATGAACGAGTACGCCTGCATCCCGCTTGCATACTACAACGACTTCTGGATGCAGAGCCCGAAGATCGAGGGTGCATGGCACTCCGCATACGGCTACTGGCACTTCATGTATGCCGACATCGCCGACTAAGACCGGCTTTTAAATCTGATAAGAAATGAAGAGGACTGCCGTCCGGTTCTGTTCCGGCTTGTGAACAGACCGGCGGCGGTCTTTTCTATTTTCCTACTTTATAAATCCCTCATTATGTTGTATAATCGAGAAAGACACGGCGTGCTGCAAAGCTGCGTTTCTGCACGAAAAAATTACCGCAGGATCCGTGACGGACTGCATGCGGGATCTGCCGTGGGAAATTGTGGTTTCCGAAAGGGGAAGATGATATGGCAATCTTGTTTCAGGAAAAAGACAGAACTTTCACGCTTCAGACGGAAAAGAGCACTTACCAGATGAAAGTGGACCGGCTGGGCGTTCTGCTGCACACCTATTTCGGGGCGGCGACCGACGCGAGCGATTATTCGTACCGGATCGTAAAGGGCGATCACGGCTATTGCTCACAGCTTGGGGACGCGGTGGAGGACCGCACGTATTCCATGGACTACTATCCCCAGGAGTACCCGGTTTACGGGACGGGGGATTTTCGCATCACGGCCCTGCGGGCCGCAAAGGCGGGCTGCGTGCCCTCGCTGGATCTGCGCTATGTAGGCCACGAGATCCGGGACGGAAAATATGCGCTGCCCGGGCTTCCCGCGATGTTCGCGAACCCGGATGACCGGGATGTGCAGACGCTGGAGATCACGCTGAAGGATGTGAGAGAAGAGCTCTATGTGAAACTGCTCTACGGCGTTTTTGAAAAGCGGAACATCATTACCCGCGCGGCGGTGATCGAGAACCGGGGCAGCGCGGCGTTTGCGCTGCACCGCTGCATGAGCATGTCGCTGGACTTTCTGGAGGGCGGCATGGATCTGATCCATTTTTACGGCAAACACGCCATGGAGCGGCAGTTTGAGCGTGAGGCCGTGCGCCACGGGATCACGGAGATCGGCAGTCAGAGAGGGTATTCCAGTCATCATCACAATCCGTTTGTGATCCTCTGCGACCGGGACGCCTCGGAGGATTTCGGCGGGTGCTACGGCATTTCGCTGGTGTACAGCGGAAGCTACCGCATCCAGGCGGAGCTGGACCAGTTTGACAGCCTGCGCGTCACGTGCGGCATCTCGGATGAGGAATTTGTCTGGAACCTGGAGAAGGGCGGCAGCTTTACGGCCCCGGAGACGGTGCTGTGCTACTCCCCGGACGGCCTTACGGGCCTCTCCCAGTGCATCCAGCGCGCGTATCTGCGCAACCTGATCCGCAGTCCCTGGAAGGACAGGAAACGCCCCGTTCTGGTCAATAACTGGGAGGGAACGTATTTCGATTTCAACGCGGACAAGCTCCTGCAGATTGCGGAGCAGGCCGCCGACATCGGGCTGGACATGCTGGTGCTGGACGACGGCTGGTTCGGCAGGCGCGACAGCGATAAGAGCGGTCTCGGCGACTGGTATGTGAATGAAAAGAAGCTGGGCTGCACCTTAAAAGAACTGGTGGACCGCATAAACGGCCTGGGCCTTCAGTTCGGCATCTGGGTGGAGCCGGAGATGGTGTCGGAGGACAGCGACCTCTACCGCGCGCACCCGGAGTGGGCGCTTACCATTCCCGGCAGAGCGCCGAACCGGGGCAGGGATCAGCTGGTGCTGGATCTGTCCAACCGGGAGGTGGTCGCATACATCAAGGAGACGCTGCACAGCCTTTTGGACAGCGCCAATATCGCATACATTAAGTGGGACATGAACCGGACGGTGGACAATGTATACAGCGCGGCAGATCCCAAAATGAGCCAGGGAGAGATACGCCACCGCTTCCTGCTGGGCCTGTATGAAATTCTGGGATCCTTACGGGAAAGCCATCCGGATCTGCTTCTGGAGGGGTGCGCGGGCGGCGGCGGACGATTTGATGCGGGCATGCTCTACTATGAACCGCAGATCTGGTGCAGCGACAACACAGACGCTATCGAGCGCCTGCGCATCCACTGCGGAACATCCTTCGGCTACCCCATGTCGGCGGTGTCGGCCCATGTGTCGGCCTGCCCCAACCATCAGAACGGGCGCGTGGTTCCCTTTAAGACGCGCGGTATATGCGCCATGCAGGGCTCGTTTGGCTACGAGCTGGATCTGAGCAGGCTTTCGGAGGAAGAAAAAGCGGAGGCGAAACGGCAGATCCGCATTTACAAAGACCACTGCGAGCTGTTCCAGCAGGGAGACTATTACCGCCTTGCCTCTCCGTTTGAAAACCGGGATTATGCGGCCTGGAGCTATGTGTCGCAGGACAGGGGCACGGCGTCTTTGAGCGTGGTGTATACCGACCAGCACGCCAACGCGAAGCCCATACGGATCCGCTGGAAAGGGCTTGCGGAGGATGCGGTCTACGATGTGGACGGCGCGCGCTGCACCGGCGCGGCGCTGATGCACGGCGGCATGGTGCTGCCGATGCCGGCCTGCAATTATGATTCCTTTATGGTATGTATACACAGAATCTCCTGACCGCGGCGCTTCGGATGAAGCGGAGCGAACCGTGTGTTAGAGATGGCATTGCTGCTGCATTATCTGAGACACATAACGATTGGGCAATATTTCGCATTTGAGTTTGCGATTGTATTTGGTTGAGACGGTACAAATCGGCTGTACTTTAACAGCCGGGAAGCGGGAGGATGTACGAATGGCGAACAGTGAATCTGCCGCGCGCAGGGATTCCGGGCCGAACATAGACCTTCAGAAAAAATATGAATTTCGCAGCATCCGCCCGGAGGAGACAGAGCAGACCGCGCAGATCGAGCAGGCCTGCTTCCCTCCCAACGAGGCGTGCACGCGGGAAAAGATCGCGGAGCGCGCGGCTGCGGCCCCGGAGCTGTTTCTTGTGGCTGTGGACCGCGCAACCGGAAAGCTGGCGGGTTTCCTGAACGGCCTCTCCACCGGGGAGACCTCATTTCGCGATGAATTTTTCACGGACGCCGGTCTCTATGAGCCGCAGGGCAGGCAGGTTATGCTCCTGGGGCTGGACGTGCTGCCGGAGCACCGCGGGCAGGGGCTTGCCCGCGAACTGATGCGCCGCTACGAGGAGCGGGAGCGCGCAAACGGCAGAAAACAACTGATCCTGACCTGCCTTCCGGAAAAAGTGCCCATGTACGAAAAGATGGGATTTGAAAACGCGGGACTCGCAGACTCCGCCTGGGGCGGCGAAGAATGGTATGAGATGAAGAAGAACATATAGGGGGAATTTTGGTTGTATAATGAAGGGGAAATATACAGTATAACAAAATCACTTTTAGTTTTTTCACATGATGCTTGACATATTTTGTGGATTCATTCACAATAAGAAGTAAGAAATATTAGGAGGATTTTGCCATTATGGAAGAGATCAAAGAAGAAATGCAGAAGAACCTGACGGAGGCGGAGGCCCCGGCAGAGGCAGCAGCGGAGGCAGAAGCGCCGGCGGAGATCGCAGCGGAGGCAGAAGCGCCGGCGGAGATCGCAGCGGAGGCGGAGGCCCCGACAGAGGCGGCAGCGGAGACGGAGGCCCCGGCAGAAGCGCCGGCGGAGACGGCAGCCCCCGTGGAGACCATGGCGGACTATGAGAACGAGCTGAACGCGTCCCTGAAGCAGATCCACGAGGGCGATGTGCTCACCGGCACCGTCATCGGCGTTTCCGAGACAGAGGTCACGGTGGACCTGAAGTATTATACCGAGGGCGTCATCCGCGTGGAGGATTTCACGGACGATCCGAATTTCAATGTGAAAGAGGACGTGCACATCGGCGACGAGGTGACGGCCACCGTGGTAAAGCGGGACGGCGGACAGGGACAGATCATGCTGTCGCGCAAGGAGGCCAACGATGTCCTGGCCTGGGATAAGCTGAAGGAAATGATGGCCGCGAACACGAACATCAAGGCAAAGGTGGCCGGGGTGGTAAAGGCCGGCGTCGTGGTCTACGTGGAAGGCATCCGCGGGTTTGTCCCGGCGTCCAAGCTGTCCCTGAACTATGTGGAGGATCTGGACGAGTGGCTGGGCAAAGAGATCGAAGTGCGTATCATCACCGTGGATGAGGAGGACAAAAAGCTGGTGCTCTCCGCGAGGGACATCCTGCGCGAGCGGGAGCGCGAGGAGAGAAAGGCCAGGATCTCCAACGTGCAGGTGGGTCTGGTGACGGAGGGCAAAGTGGAATCCCTGCAGCCCTACGGCGCGTTCATCGACCTGGGCAATGGGCTGAGCGGCCTGGTGCATGTGTCCCAGATCAGCCAGAAGCGCGTGAAGACGCCGGCGGCGGTCCTGAAGGTGGGCGACACGGTAAAGGTGAAGGTGATCGCGGTGAAGGACGGCAAGCTGAGCCTCAGCATGAAGGCTTTGGAGGATGTGACGGCGGAGGAAGTCCGGGAAGAAACGGTGGAGCTGCCCCAGTCCGAGGGACTTTCCACAAACCTGGGTTCCCTGTTTGCCAAGCTGAAATTGTAAAAAGCGACAAAAACTTTAGTGCTTTAAAGTGTTTTTTGTATAAAATAACAATAAATTTATGGATTGTTCATATTGCGTTCACAAACTATTGTTATAGTGATTACAGTTAAAAAATACCAAAGACTAATAGATAAATTTTTTCATAATTGCCTCCGGTGTACCAGACACCGGGGGCACTCCTCATTTTCGGGGCAAAATAGTCCGCAGCGCTTGCACATTTCCCGCGATTCTGCTATGCTCAAGGTATATTTGGAAAAATATGTCCGCAGGGACGACCGGGAAAAAGCCCGGGAACCAGAACCGAAAAGGATACCCAAGGAGACAGATCATGGATCAGACCAGCAAACATAAGATATATGTGATCGGCCACAAAAATCCGGATACGGATTCCATCTGTTCCGCCATCGCATACGCATATCTGAAAAATCAGTCCGGCACGGGGGAGTACGCGGCGAAGCGCGCCGGACACATCAGCACGGAGACGCAGTTCGTGCTGGAAAAATTTGATGTGGAGGCCCCGGGCTATGTGCCCAATGTGAAGACCCGGGTGCGGGACATGGAGATCCGCCGCACCGAGGGCGTCTCCAGCGACATCTCCCTGAAAAAGGCGTGGACGCTTCTGAATGACGCGAAGGGCACGACGCTCCCCATCATCAAGGAGGACAACGTGCTGGAGGGACTCATCAGCATCGGGGACATCGCCAGATCCTACATGGCGGTGGTGGACAACGCCATCTTGTCCAAGGCGAGGACGCAGTACCGCAACATTCTGGAGACCCTGGACGGGCGGCTCTACGTGGGGGACGCGGAGGCCTTTTTCGACAAGGGCAAGGTGGTGGTGGCAGCCTCCAGCCCCGAGGTGATGGAGGAATACATCGAGAAAAACGATATGGTCATCCTGGGGAACCGCTATGAGACGCAGCTGTGTGCCATCGAGATGGAGGCCGCGTGCCTGGTCATCTGCGGGGACGCGGTGGTGACAAAGACCATCCAGATCCTGGCCCAGGAGAAGGGCTGCACGATCATCTCCACGCCCTACGACACCTACACGGTGGCGCACCTCATCAACCAGAGCATGCCGGTGCGCTTCTTCATGAAGGACAACGAGATCATCGCTTTCTCGGAGGAGGATTTCACCGACGATATCAAAGAGATCATGGCCAGCAAGCGCCACCGGGATTTCCCCATCCTGGATAAAAACGGCTGCTATGTGGGCACCATCTCCAGGCGGAACCTGCTGGGCATCCAGAAGCGCAGGCTGATCCTGGTGGACCACAACGAGCCGTCCCAGGCCGTGGACAACATCGAGAGCGCGGAGATCATGGAGATCATCGACCATCACAGGCTGGGCTCCATGGAGACCATGCTCCCGGTGTACTTCCGCAACCAGCCGGTGGGCTGCACCTGCACCATCATCTATCAGATGTTCCAGGAGCAGGGCGTGGACATCCCGGAAAAGATCGCCGGGCTCATGTGCGCGGCCATCATCTCGGACACGCTGCTGTTCCGCTCGCCCACCTGCACACAGGCGGACAGGGAGGCGGCCGGACATCTGGCGGCCATCGCGCATATCGAGCTGGAGCCCTTCGCGGCGGAGATGTTTGCCGCGGGCAGCAACTTGAAGAGCAAATCCGCGGAGGAGATCTTCTATCAGGATTTCAAAAAATTCAGCCAGGACGACACCACCATCGGGGTGGCGCAGATCACGTCCATGACGGCGGGAGAGCTGAAGGATGCCAAGGCGAAGCTTTTGGATTATCTGCCCACGGCGTTTGAGAACCAGCATCTCACCATGCTGTTCTTCATGCTGACCGATATCATGAACGAGTCCACGGAGCTCCTCTGCTTCGGGAAGGGCTCGGAGAAGCTGGTGGACGAGGCCTTTCACAAAAAGCCGGAGGAGGGGTCGGTCATCCTGCCGGGCATCGTGTCCCGCAAGAAACAGCTGATCCCCGCGCTGTTCTCCGCGCTGCAGGCGTAGCCGGCGAAAGGGGGATCCGAATGGCAAAACAGATCTGGAAGGCGGGGAATATGCTGTACCCGCTGCCTGCGGTGATGGTGAGCTGCCAGCGCCCGCAGGAGAAGCCCAACATCATCACGGTGGCGTGGACGGGGACGGTGTGCACCAACCCCGCGATGCTCTACATATCGGTGCGGCCGGAGCGGTATTCTTACCCTATCATCCGCGACACGGGGGAATTTGTGGTAAACCTTACCACGGAGAAGCTGGCCCGCGCCGCCGATCTGTGCGGCGTGCGCTCCGGAAAAGAGATGGATAAATTTCAGGAGCTCCATCTCACCTGCGAGCCGTCTGAGCACATAGCGGCTCCCGGGATCAAAGAGAGCCCCGTGAACATCGAGTGCCGCGTCACGCAGATGCTTCCCCTGGGCTCCCACCACATGTTCCTCGCGGAGGTGCTCGCGGTGCGCGTGGACGAAGCCTACCTGGATGCGGACGGAAGGTTCCGCCTGAACGACGCCAGGATGCTGGCCTATTCCCACGGAGAATATTACAGCCTGGGCCGGCTTTTGGGCACGTTCGGCTATTCCGTGAAAAGGCGAAAAACGTCGAAAAATTAATTTCTGTTTACAAATGGGGAAATTATGGTATAATGTACGGTAGACATAAAGCCGGAGGCCTTCAGGGGAGGCCGGGCTTTATAGCACATTCAGTGTTCTGACGGATAT
>CANRIR010000027.1 GCA_947630735.1 uncultured Marvinbryantia sp. | reverse complement strand
GGCCAGACCTATTGCCATACTCATTCTAACAGCTTAAGCAACAAGATGGGTAATTCCTTACTGGCTGTAAGGGGTATTAACCATAAATCTATTGTAGTAGGAGATAAAGAAAAATGAAAGAAAAACTGATAACATTGTTTGCAGAGGCTTTGCCGGGAGTGGATTTTACAAAATCGGAGGAAATGGTGGAGGATGGAATCTTGGATTCCCTGGGAATTGTGACGGTCATTGATGTGATCAGTACGGAATTTAACATTGAAATTCCGTATGAAATGCTAGATGCGGAAAGATTTCGTTCATTAGCTGCAATCGAGGAAATGATCCGGGAACTAGGCGGAGAATAAAAAAGTGGAGGATTTAGAAGATGGGTTTAAAAAAAACGGTACAGAAAACTTTGGATTATGTGAAAAAGCCGATAATTCGAACAGAGTATGTACGTACGTCGGCATACCCGGGACTTGAGGGTATGTTCGAGGGTAGAAATATTCTTGTGACAGGCGGGACGCGAGGAATCGGTCTGGCTGCTGCAAAGGCGTTCCATGCCTGTGGCGGTACCGTTATCGTGACAGGTCGTTCGCCGGAAAGACTCTGTGAGATCAAGGCCTCATTTGATTCAGACCGTTTTTTTGCTATGGAGTGGGATATTTCAGATATTTGCGGACAGGAGAAAAAGTTGAAGGAACTGGACAGGACATTTGGGAATATAGATGTTCTGGTAAATAACGCAGGGGTAAACCGGAACGAGCATGGTGAGACTGCAGCCTCATGGGATGAAGTGTCAGAAATGGAATGGGACCATATCGTGAATACGAACTTAAAAGCCACCTATTTTCTAATTCAGAAATTTGCAAAAAAATGGGTAGAAGTATTTCCAGATAAGGAAAAGCATATTGTGAATGTGGCTTCCTCCAGTGGTTTTGAACCTGCTGTACTGCCATATGGAATATCTAAATGGGGCATAGTGGCTATTACCGAAGGATTCGGGAGAAAACTTGCTCCTTTTGGTATTACGGTAAATGGAGTAGCCCCTGGACCAACTTCAACTACTATGGCATCTAAAAGAGATGATGCAGAGGATTTGTCTTATCCGGGAATCCCTCGTCAGCGTTATGGCACACCGGAAGAAATAGCTAATATTCTTTTGTTTCTTGCCAGTGATTATGGGAAAAGCATAGTGGGGGAAGTGGTTAGGGCAGATGGTGGTTTTTCTCTGACTGTGACCGGAGGACAATAAAATTTAGGATAGGATATGAAGAAATGGAGGCAGGAAAATGCTGTGGTATATCTGCACAGCGGTTGCGGGAATGATGGTTCTGTTTTTTATTGCCAACGCTCTCTATAAAAGAACAAACCATTATAAAAATCAGACATGGCAGGAGGAACATTTCCAGAGGATTCCGGATGGAATTGAGGTGGCGGCAATAGGATCAGGTCCCGGTCTGTATGATGTCGATTTAAATAACGGCGTGGAGCATGGATTCAATTTCTGTCAGTCGCCGCAGTCTTGGATGTATGGATACCGGATACTCAGGGCCTACCAAAAAAAACTCAAACCTTATTGTATTATTATTATTATTACTTGTCCACTAAATTTTGCAGAAAAAAAGAGTGCGGCAAGTGCGGCATATCATGTGCAGTATTATGGAAGCCTTCCGCCGGAAGATATAGACATGTACTCACGATGGCGGAATTTTCTGAGGAAGTTTCCCTTGCTCCGCCATCCCAAATGGGTGTTCCGGATTATCCGGGATGTACCGCTGACTGATTTAGAACATAATATAAAGATATTGAACAGAAGTGAGGCTGAGGTTTCTGCATATCAACTCCTGAAAGGCTGGCTGGAACAGTCGGGATTGCATGATTTAAGAGATCCGTCGCAGTCAGAACAGCAGAGGGATGCAATGGAAAAGAGAAAAGGGTGGCTGAGACAGACATTGGATCTCTGCGAGGAGAACAAATGGCGTCCTGTTTTTGTTATTCCTCCAATGTGCAGCGAAGTATGTGATATGGTAAGCCCGGAATTTAAGGAAGAATTTGTCCTGCGCCCGATAAAAGAGGTCAGCGGAGAGAAATATCCTATTTTAGATTATTTCAATGAAGATGAATTTCAATCAAATGATTTGTATTGTAGCGCTCCATTTATGAACCGGTATGGACGGGAGAAGTTTACAAAAAGGCTTCTGGCGGATGTACGGAAAGTTTATGTAGATGATGAGAAAGGATAAAATAAATTAGTAAGCGGTTCAAAAAACGACGTAGTGAAATCTACCTTCCCATTTGCTATACTTTTAGCAAAGCAGGAGGTGGTGCAAAATGACAGTGTTTGAAGCGTTTTCTTTAATGATCTCGTTCGGACTGTTCATAGTAGCATTGCTTGCCTACATAGATAGGAAAAACAAGAGAAAATAAATAAGCTCACATTGTTGTCAGTTCCGACGTTACGATCTGGTAGTATCCCATGCTTTTCCTGTATTCGGCAGCTTTATCAAGATCGATAAAGCCTTTGACATCGGAGGAGTTTATGGCTTCACCGGTCTTTGTGTTCATATACTCTTTCTTCATGAATTTCCGCAGGGCCTTTGACTGCAGGGCAGAGATACGGAAGCTTGCCGGGGAATCTTCCAGCTTCTAAAATAAGGAAAAATTTTAATTGGGATTAGTTAGCAAGTGGCAAACTCGGGACGCAGCTTTGGCTGCGCTTTTTTGTAGGCCGGATACGCTGTTTTTTGAATCGCTTACTTACAATCCATTCCCAGCACTTCTCTTGCATTCAATATGTCACAGTGCTATAATCGCTGTAGCATTATAATCCATTCTAATATAGGAGGCACAGAGTATGGAAAAAATTATTTCAGTAATCTTTAAAGTTGAGAGCGAAGGCTATCAGGCCATGACGGAGCTGAGGAGGGCGCCGGTAAACGATGCGTTTGTTGTAACGCAGGCGGCCCTGGTTAAAAAGACGAACGGAGGCATTGTCTCTTTGGATGCCTTTGACACCGGAATAGATACGCAGGATGATACCGAGGCGGGCGGCCTGATCGGCATGTTTGTGGGGGTTCTTGGCGGACCCCTGGGAATGCTTTTGGGCAGCGGGCTCGGCATGCTGACAGGCAGCGTCATTGACAGCGGAGACGCGGTGCACAGCGCATCCCTGATCGAGAAGGTCACGGAGCAGCTGATGGACGGCGAGGTGGCGCTGATCGCGCTGGAGCAGGAGGCCGAGGAAGGAGCGGCGCAGCGGATGCTGTCCAAATTCGATGTGTCTATTGTGGAGGAGGACGCCGCGGAAGTGGAGGAAGAGATCGAGGAAGCGATCAGGGCGCAGAAGGAAATGGAGCGGGAAGCCCGCGCCAAACTGCGGGATGCCAAAAAAGCGGATCGGAAACAGAAGATCGAGGAGAACCGCGCCAAGCTGCAGGCCGATTTTAAGGCGTTTAAGGAAAAATTCAAAAAGTAATACAGGAGAGAACGCATTGAAAGAAAAGAACTCACCCGCGCACATTCAGGTGCGCGGGGCGAAAGTGCATAATCTGAAAAATATCGACGTGGATATTCCGCTGAACCGGATCGTGGGGATCGCGGGCGTGTCCGGCTCCGGGAAATCCTCGCTTGCGCTGGGCGTGCTGTATGCGGAGGGCTCCAGGCGCTATCTGGAATCCCTGTCCACCTACACCAGGAGGCGCATGACACAGGCGGAGAAGGCGCGCGTGGACGAGGTGCTGTATATCCCCGCGTCCCTTGCCCTGCGGCAGCGCCCCGGCGTGCCGGGCATCCGCAGCACGTTCGGGACCGGCACGGAGCTGCTCAACAGCCTGCGGCTGATGTTCTCCAGGCTCGCCTCCCACCGCTGCCCGAACGGGCACTATCTGGAGCCTTCGCTCAATGTGGCGGCGGAGCGGGAGCTTGTGTGCCCCAAGTGCGGCGAGATCGTGTACGCCCCGGGTGCGGAGGATCTGGCGTTTAACTCCACGGGGGCCTGCCGGGCGTGCGACGGCACGGGAACCGTCCGCGTGGTGGACGAATCCACCCTGGTCCCGGACGACTCGCTCACCATAGACGAGGGCGCGGTGGCACCCTGGCAGACGCTGATGTGGTCCCTGATGAAGGACATAGCCAGGGATCATCTGGGCGTGCGCACCGACGTGCCGTTCCGCGACCTGACGGAGCGCGAAAAGGAGCTGGTGTTCCACGGGCCGGCGAACAAATATCATCTGCTCTACCACAACGAGAAGACCAACACCGCCGGGGAGATGGATTTTACCTATTATAACGCGGTCTACACGGTGGAAAATGCGCTCGCCCGCGTGAAGGACGAAAAGGGCATGAAGCGCGTGGAAAAATTTTTGCGGGTGGGGCCCTGCCCAGCCTGCGGCGGCAGCAGGCTTTCGGATGCTGCGCGCGCGCCCAGGCTGCGGGGGATCTCCCTTGCGGACGCCTGCCGGATGACGCTGGCCGATCTGGCAGAGTGGGTGGACGGCGTTCCGGCGTCCCTTCCGGAGGAGATGCGCCCCATGGCGGAAAGCATCTGCGAGTCCTTTCGACACGCCGCCCGGCGCCTCATGGATCTGGGCCTTTCCTATCTGACCTTAGACAGGGCCGCGTCCACGCTCTCCACCGGGGAGCGGCAGAGGATGCAGCTCGCCCGCGCGGTGCGCAACCGCACCACCGGCGTGCTGTACGTGCTGGACGAGCCCTCCATCGGCCTGCACCCGAAGAACATCGAGGGCGTGACCGGCGTGATGGACGATCTGATCGCGGACGGCAATTCCGTGATCCTGGTGGACCACGATACCGCCATTTTGTCGCACGCGGACTGGCTGATCGAGATGGGCCCCGGCGCAGGGGTCGACGGCGGAACCGTGATCGCGCAGGGGGAGACCGCGCGCGTCTGCGAGGATCCTAACTCAAAGATCGGCGGCTTTTTATCGGGCCGGGCGCACGTCGGCCTTCGGCGAAAGACGGCCAAAGGCGATCTCTTTGCTCTGGGCCGCATCCATCTTTCCACCGGGCAGATCCACACGGTGCAGCCCCTGGAAGCGGATTTTCCAAAGGGGCGGCTGATCGCCGTCACCGGGGTTTCCGGATCGGGCAAGACCACCATGATCTTGGAAAGCCTGGTTCCGGCTCTGGGGGCTATGACCCGGGGAGAAAAACTGCCGGCTCATGTGCGCGGCATCGAGGCGGACGGCATCCGCCAGGTCAAGCTGATCGACGCCACGCCCATCGGCATCAACGTGCGCTCCACGGTGGCTACCTACGCGGACGTCCACGACGAACTGCGCAAGGTCTATGCGCGGACGGAGGACGCGAAGCGCGCCGGTTTTAAGGCGGGCGATTTTTCCTACAACACCGGGAAGCTGCGCTGCCCGGTCTGCGACGGGACGGGGTCCATCAGCCTGGACGTGCAGTTCCTGCCGGACGTGGACATTCCCTGCCCGGACTGCCGCGGCTCCCGCTATTCCCGGGAGGCCTACCGCATCAGGAGGGTTCCCCAAAAAGGAGGCGAAGCCCATTCGCTGCCGGAACTGATGGCCAGGAGCGTGGACGAGGCGCTCGCGGCCTGCGCCGATCTGCCAAACGTGCAGCGCAGGCTTGCCGTGCTTTGCGACCTCGGGCTCGGCTATCTGACGCTGGGGGAGGAAACGCCGGGGCTTTCCGGGGGCGAAGCACAGAGGCTGAAGCTGGCGAGCGAGATGGGGCGCGGCCAGGAGGACACGGTGTTCGTCTTCGACGAGCCCACCATCGGCCTGCACCCGCTGGACGTGGAGACGCTGCTTCAGGTGTTCCGCCATCTGACCGATCACGGCGCGACGGTCATCGTCATCGAGCACGATCTGGATGTGATCCGAAATGCGGACTACTGCATCGACATGGGCCCGGGAGGCGGCGTGCTGGGAGGGCGCATCGTCGCCTGCGGGACGCCCGATGAGATCCGGGAAAACCCGGCGAGCATTACAGGAAAATATCTGTGACCGCGGGCAGTGCAAAAATCCGTGACCGCAGGAAGGCGGGAGCAGTGAAAAAACGCGGTCACAGGCAGTGCAAAAATCCGTGACCATAGAAGAACGGGAGCAGTGTAGAAAAGAAAAGACAGGAGGCGTCAAAATGAACAGAAAGATTCGCGTGGGCGTCGTGGGAGCGGGGGCCATCAGCGGCCGCTACATCGGCACGATCCAGAAACAATTTCACAACCTGGAAGTGGTGTCCGTGTGCGCCACCCGGATGGAGCACGCAGAGCGCAGGGCGCAGGAATTTGGCCTTAACGCCTGCACGTTTGAGGAGATGCTGGCGGATCCGTCCATCGACATGATCCTGAATCTGACGCCGGTGGGCGCGCACTGCGGCATCATACGCAGGGCCCTGCTGGCGGGCAAGCACGTCTACACGGAGAAGACCATGACGGACGATCCGCAGACGGCGCGGGAGCTGGCCGCGCTGGCAGAAGAAAAAGGGCTGTACCTGGGCAGCGCGCCGGACACATTTCTGGGCGCAGCCGTGCAGACCGCCAGGAAGGCCGTCGACGACGGGGCCGTGGGGGAGGTCACTTCCTTTTGTATTGCGGCCAACCGCAGCAACGATGTGCTGCTGAGCATGTTTTCGTTCCTGCGCGCCCCGGGCGCGGGCATCTGCTATGACTACGCGGTGTATTACATCACGGCCCTCGTGAGCATCCTGGGGCCGGTGGAGCGGGTGGCGGCGGCGGTCCGCGCGCCCTATCAGACCCATGTGAACATCCTGCCCCAGAGCCCGGAGTTCGGGAAGGTCATGGAGACGCCGAACGAGAGCGAGGTTTCCGCGGTCCTGCAGATGAAGAGCGGCGTGGCGGGCACCTTCATGGTAAACGCCGACAGCCTGATGGAGGATAGGGCCTGGTTTGCCATCTACGGGACAAAGGGGATCCTGTACCTGACGGATCCCAACCAGTTCGGCGGCGACGTGATGCTCCTGCGGGAGAGCCCCGATTTTGCGAAGCCTCCCGTGCCGGAAAAGCTAAAGCCGGTCAACCCTTACGGGCAGGAGAGCCGCGGCCTGGGAGCCTCCGATCTGGCGGACGCGGTTCTGACCGGGCGAAAGCCCAGGGCATCCAAAGAACAGGCGGTCCATGTGCTGGACGTGCTGCACGCCATGCTGGAGAGCCAGAAGACAGGCGCATTTGTGCAGGTAAAGTCCGGCTGCGAGAGGCCCGAACCGCTGTATGAATGAGGACTGATCCAAACGCCGCAGTTTTCAAAATTTCCGCTTACCTCCGAAGAAAAAAAGTGTTATGATAGAACCAAAGAGATGAACAGACAGCGGGAGCAGAAGGAGGCAGGGCGGATGTATCAGGTTGGAGAGAGGATTATATACGGATCGACGGGCGTTTGCGAGGTGGAGGCCGTGGGGCCGCTGGATATGCAGGGCGTGGATAAAAAGAGAGAGTACTACACACTGACGCCCCTTTACCAGAAGGGCAGGATCTTTGCGCCGGTGGACACTGCCGTTTTCATGCGGCCGGTGCTCACGAAGGAGGAGGCGCTGGAGCTGATCAGCCGCATCCCGGACGTGGAGGGCAATGTCTACGAGAACAAAAATCCGCGCCTGTTGAACGAGCACTATCAGGTTTACTTTAAGAGCGGCGAGTGCATGGACCTGGTCCGGCTGGTGCGCGCGATCCACGCAAAGGGAAGGCTGGTGGCAAAGAACGGACGCCGCCTGAGCCAGGTGGATGAGAACTGCATGAAGCACGGGGAGGAGCTGCTCCACAACGAGCTCGCCTGCGCCCTGGGCATCCGCCCGGACGAGGTGCGGGGGTTCATCACCAGAACACTGGAGGGCTAACATGGAAGACAATTTCATCAAAGCAGTGAATCCAATCATGGGCTGCGATTATCCCGATCCGGATGTCATCCGGGTCGGGAAAACTTATTATATGGTCAGCACCACCATGTATTTTATGCCGGGCTGTCCGATCTTAAGATCCTACGATCTGGCAAACTGGGAAGTGGTGTCCTACGTCTACGACAGGCTGGAGGACAACGACGCCCACTCCCTTTCCGACGGCCGGAACATATACGGATGCGGCATGTGGGCCGCGTCCCTGCGGTACCACAACGGCACCTTCTATGTCTGCTTTGTGGCGAACGACACGCACAAGACCTACCTGTTTACCACACAGGACATAGAGGGGAGCTGGGAGCGGCACGAGATAGAGGGCTTTTACCACGACTGCTCCCTTCTGTTTGACGACGGCCGGGTCTATATCGTTTCCGGCAACAGCGAGATCCGTCTGACGGAGCTGCGGCCGGATCTTTCGGGTCCCCTTGCGGGAGGGCTGGACCGCGTTATCCTGCGCGACGAGCGGGACATTCCCCTGGGATACGAGGGCAGCCATCTCTATAAGCTGTGGGGCAGATATTATCTGTTTACCATCCACGCGGCCGAGCGTGGAAAATTCTTCCGCACGGAAGCGTGCTTTGCCGCGGATTCCCTGGAGGGGGAGTTCAAAGGCGGCGACATTGTCTGTGACGACCTGGGCTTTTTTGGAAACGGCGTGGCCCAGGGCGGCGTCGTGGACACGCCGGACGGGAAGTGGTACCTGTTCCTGTTTCAGGACAGAGGGGCGGCGGGCCGCATCCCCGTGCTCGTTCCCATGCGCTGGACAGACGGGTTCCCACAGGTGGACCGGGTGCCCCGCACCCTGTGCCTCAAGAGCACGAACCCGGGGCATGTCTATGAGCCCCTGTGGGGGAGCGACGACTTTTGCTATAAAGCCGGGGAGCGTCTGAAGAGCTTCTGGCAGTGGAACCACAACCCGGACGCCGCCCTGGTAAGCGCGGGCGGGGGAAAGCTCGCGATCACCACGGACAGGCTGAGCCTGCATGTGTGCCAGGCGAAGAACACCCTGACGCAGCGAAGCGCCTATCCGCGCTGCGCCGCCGAAGTGACGGCGGACGCCTCCCTGCTTCGCGAGGGGGATTACGTGGGGATCGCGGCCCTGCAGTCCAATTACGGGGCGATCGCGCTGACCGTGCGGGAGGGCCGGACGGCGCTGGTCGTGCTGGGCAGAAAAAAGCCGGACGGCGAAGGTGCGAGGCCCGCGGACCTGCGCTTTGACGGGGAGCCGCCGGTGGAGCATCTGTGTATTCCTCTCGCCGAAAACAGCGCGCGCCTGGGGATCCGCCTGGATTTTACGGATCTGCGGGACGAGGCAAAGTTTTATTATTACAGCGGCGGGAAAAAGTGTGAGACAGGCGTCCGCCATAAGCTGTATTTCTGGCTGGACCATTTTACCGGCTGCCGGTTCGCCCTGTTTGTGTATTCCACCAGGACGGCGGGCGGAACGGGCGTCTTTTCCGACTTCCGATACCTTCCGCCCCGACCGGAAAGCGATGCGGCCAACTGATCGAAACGCGGTGCGGTCAGCCTATTGACGAAGCAGGAATAATCGAATATAATAATGGAACGATAGAATCAAATTGAAATAAAGGAGGAGTCGGTTCAATGAAAAAACGGTTATTGTCGAGAGGAAAAAGATATCTGACGGGGCTGGCCCTTGCCGGGACCCTGGTTCTGGGAACCGCCTTTGGCGCGCAGGCGGACGACGCGGCGCAGGACGACCTGCTCGCGCAGATCCGCGAAAAAGGAGTCATCACATTTGCCATGGAAGGACAGTGGGCTCCCTGGACCTATCACGATGAGAACGGCGACCTGGTGGGATATGACACCGAGGTGGGCAAGGCCATCGCGGAAAAGCTGGGCGTGGAAGCGGAATTTGTGGAGGGCGAATGGGACGGCCTGTTTGCCGGCATGGACGGCGGCCGCTACGACGCGGTGATCAACGGCGTGGAGATTACGGACGAGCGGGCGGAGAAATATGATTTCACGACGCCCTACGCCTACATCCGCACGGCGCTGGTGGTGTCGGAGGACAACGAGGACATCACGAGCTTTGAGGATCTGAAAGACAAGAAGACCAGCAATTCCCTGGGTTCCACCTACGCGGATATGGCTGCGGAATACGGCGCGGTGTGCCAGAATGTAGATACGCTGGCGGAGACCATCGACATGGTATTATCCGGGCGCGTGGACGCCACCCTGAACGCGGAAGTGTCCTTCTACGACTATCTGAAAGAGCACCCGGACGCGCCCATCAAGATCGTAGCGCTGACCGAGGACGCGTCGGAGGTTTCCATCCCCCTGCGCAAGGAGGCGGCCACCGAGTCTCTGCGCGAGGCCATCAACGAGGCGCTGGAGGAGCTGTCCGAGGACGGCACGCTGACGGAGCTTTCGGAAAAATATTTTGGAAGCGACATTTCCAAAAAATAAGCGGAATGCAGATTTATCTGAAACGGGAGAGACGGTATGAGCGAACGGATCATTGAGATACTGGTGTCCTCTTTTACGCAGATCCTGATTCCGGGGATTAAAGTGACGATCCCGCTGACGCTGGCTTCCTTTGCCTTAAGCTTTCTTTTAGGCATGGTGCTCGCCATCGTGCAGGTGGCAAACATCAGAGGACTGAAATGGTTTGCGCGGTTTTATATATGGGTGTTCCGCGGAACGCCGCTGCTGGTGCAGCTGTTCATCATCTTCTTCGGCCTTCCCAGGCTGGGGATCATTTTGGACGCTTTCCCGGCGGCGGTGCTGGCGTTCGGCATGAACCTGGGCGCGTACAACGCCGAGGTGTTCCGATCGGCTATCGTGGCGATCCCGCAGGGGCAGACGGAGGCGGCGCAGATGATCGGGCTGAACTATCCGCAGACCCTGGTGCGTGTGGTGCTTCCGCAGGCGTTCCCCATCGCGTTCCCGTCTCTTTTCAACAATCTGATCAGCCTGCTGAAGGACACATCCCTTGCGTCCAGCATTACCGTGATCGAGCTCTTTACCACGGCGCAGCAGATCGCCGCCAGGACATACGAGCCGTTTGCCCTGTACTGCGAGGCGGCCGTCATCTACCTGGCGTTCTCCACCCTGCTCACCTGGCTGCAGACCTGGCTGGAGAAAAAGCTGGTGTGGAAGACAAAAGAAAAATATCTGGTGGCGGAAGAACAGGCGTAACGGGAGGAAGGCATGCTGGAGGTTAAAAATCTGCACAAGAGCTTCGGCACCAACGAGGTGCTGAAGGGCATTGATTTTCAGATAGACAAAGGCGAAGTGGTGGCCATCATCGGCCCGTCCGGGTCGGGGAAGACCACGCTTCTGCGCTGCATCAGTTTCCTGGAAAAGGTGGATGCCGGGGAGATCACATTCGGGGAACTGCACCACGATATGGCGCACATTACCCAGCGGGAGATCCGCCGCATCCGCTTTGACATGGCGTTTGTCTTCCAGAGCTTCAACCTGTTCCGCAACATGACGGCCCTGGGAAATGTGATGGAGGGGCTGGTAACGGCCCGGAAGGTTCACAGGGAGGACGCCAGAAAGACGGCTTTGGAGATGCTGCGCAAGGTTGGGATGGAGGACCGGGCGATGTACTACCCGGACCAGCTGTCCGGCGGGCAGCAGCAGCGCGTGGCCATCGCGAGGGCCATCGCCCAGAACCCGCAGGTCATCCTGTTTGACGAGCCCACGTCCGCGCTGGACCCGGAGCTGACGGAGGAAGTGCTGGACGTGATGCGCACGCTGGCAAAGGAGGGAACCACCATGGCGGTGGTAACCCACGAGATGCGGTTCGCCATGGACGTGGCCTCCCGCGTGGTCTTCATGGAAGGCGGCGTCGTGGTGGAGGAAGGCCCCTCGAAACGGGTGTTCCTGGAGCCGAAGGAGGAGCGTACCAGACAGTTTCTGCGCCGCGCGTACGACGCAGAGTAGCAGGCACCGGCCGCGAAACGGCGGGACAGGCGGCATGCGGGCATTTTACAGAGACAAGCGGAGGGAAATCTGCAGAAGTGATGCAGAAACGATTCCCTCCGTTTTTGGTTCTTGTGGGATGTGCACAAAAAAAGTGGCGGCTTTGTGAATTTTAAATTGACAGGAAACCGGTATAAGGATAAAATAGATGTGATAGCTTTTGGGGCGGACACGCCCCGGATGAAAGTGAGTTACAAGATAAAGGAGGATACCTACATGAAAGACGCGAGGAAGCTGTTGGCGGTTCTGCTGGCGGGTACGATGACTCTGTCACTGGCAGGCTGCGGCGGCTCGAAGAAGGAAACGGAAGCTCCCGCTACGGAAGCGGTTACCGAAGCGGCTGCCACCGAGGCGGCGACGACGGAAGCTGCGACTGAGGAGGAGACCACCGAGGCGGCCACCACGGAAGCGGCGACCGAGGAAGAGACCACGGAAGCGGCGACGACGGAAGCCGAGACCGAGACCGAGGAGGAGACCACCGAGGCTGCGACCGAGGAAGAGACGACCGAGGCGGTTGCGCCGGCGGCTGAGACGGAAGAGACTACCCCGGTAGCCGAGACCGAGGAGGAGACCACGGAAGCGGCGACAACGGAAGCTGAGACCGAGACCGAGGAAGAGACCACGGAAGCGGCGACAACGGAAGCTGAGACCGAGACCGAGGAAGAGACCACGGAAGCGGCGACGGCGGAAGCCGAGACCGAGACTGAGGAAGAGACCACGGAAGCGGCGACGACGGAAGCCGAGACTGAGACTGAGGAAGAGACCACGGAAGCGGCCACGACAGAAGCCGAGACCGAGACCGAGGAAGAAACCACCGAGGCGGCGGCAGTGGTGGCATCGGTGACCGAGGAGGAGACCACGGAGGCCGAGACTGAGGAAGAGACCACGGAAGCGGCGACGACGGAAGCCGAGACTGAGACCGAGGAGGAGACGACCGAGGCGGCAACCGAGGAGGAGACCACGGAAGCAGCGACCGAGGAAGAGACGACCGAGGCGGCAACCGAGGAGGAGACCACCGAGGCGGCGACGGAAGCTCCGGCTGCAGAGAGAGAAGAAGGCACCGTAGTGGTATCGGTAGAGCAGGGTATGGAAGGCAAGTTCTCCCCGTTCTTCGGCCTGAGTGCAAACGATATGGACGTTGTAGAGACCTTCACGGAATACACCTTAATGTCCGACCGTGTGGCGAACCCCATCAACAACGGGATCGAGGGCGAGACGCGCGCCTACAACGGCACCGACTATGAATACAAGGGCGCGGCGGACGTGACGACCACCGAGAATGAGGACGGCACCGTTACCTACGAGATTAAGATGCGCGACGACATCGTGTTCTCCGACGGCACACCGGCGGACATCGACGATGTGATCTTTGGCATGTATGTATATCTGGATCCGACTTACGACGGAAACAGCACCCTGTCTTCCGTGCCGATCGAAGGCGTTGAGGAGTACCGCAGCGGAATGTCGCCGCTGTACTCGCTGCTGGTGGAAGCGGGCGAAGACAACACCGACTTTACCTACTGGGACGAAGCGACACAGAAGGCTTTCTGGGAGGAAGGACTCCCGGCGGCCGGCGAGAAGTTCGCACAGTCTATTTTGGATTACTGCATCGCAAACGGCTCCAACGCGCCGGATGATCCGGTAGAGGCCATCACTCCGAACTGGGGCTTTGAGGTTGCGGAAGGCGCGACCGCCCTGGATTTCTTCAACGCGATGCTCGAGGGACACGGCGGCGATTACAACGAGGTGTCCGATGTGGAGCTGGCAAGCGGTTCCCTCTGGAGCTACCTTGACACAGAGTACCTGGCAGGCGTGGAGACCGGCGAGTCCGCTCCGAACGTAACCGGTATCGAGCGTGTGGACGACTACACCGTGCGCGTTACCACTACCGAGCTGGATGCGACCGCGATCTATCAGATGTCTCTGCCGATCGCTCCGCTGCACCACTACGGCGACGAGAGCCTGTATGATTATGAGAACAACAAGTTCGGCTTCGAAAAGGGCGACCTTTCCATCGTGAAAGCGAAGACCACCGATCCGCTGGGCTGCGGTCCCTACATCTTTAAGGAATACTCCAACGGCGTGGTTTACATGGACGCGAACCCGACCTACTACAAGGGCGAGCCGAAGATCGCGCACCTGAACTATCTGGAGTCTGCGGAAGCAGATAAAGTGAACGCGATCGTGGCGGGCACGCTGGATATTGCGGATCCGTCCTACTCTGTGGACACCGCAAAACAGATCGCTGCGGAGAACGGCTTCAGCGAGGATGAGTGGGATAAATTTGACGGTCCCGTCATCACGACCAGGCTGATCGACTACCGCGGATACGGCTACATCGGCGTGAACCCGAACAACATCAAGGTGGGCGACGATCCGTACTCCGAGGAGTCCAAGGACCTGCGCAAGGCCATCGCTACCATGATCGCGGCTTACCGTGACGAGGCGATCGATTCCTACTATGGTTCCACGGCGTCCGTCATCAACTACCCGATCTCCAACACGTCCTGGGCTGCCCCGCAGACCACCGACGACGGTTACCAGGTCGCTTACTCCGTGGATGTGGACGGCAACCCCATCTACACGGCGGACATGAGCGCGGAAGAGAAATACGCGGCTGCTCTGGAAGCATCCCTCGGCTATTTCGAGGCCGCCGGCTACACGGTAGAGGACGGCAAGCTGACGGCTGCTCCGGAAGGCGCAAAACTGGAGTATGAGTGTGTGCTCGGCGGAAACGGCGCCGGAGAACATCCCAGCTTCCTGCTTCTGAAGAATGTGGCGGAAGCGCTTGAGCCCATCGGATTTACCCTTACGGTTACGGACTACGCGAATGCGCAGGATCTGTATGCCAGCTATCAGAACGGCATCGCGGAGATGTGGTGCGCGGCATGGCAGGCGGCCTCCGATCCGGATATGTTCCAGCTGTACCACTCCGAGGGTACCACCAACTACTACCAGATCAAGTCTGACGAACTGGATGAGCTGATCATGGCCGGCCGTGCTTCCACGGACCAGGCGTACCGCAAGTCCATCTATCAGGCGGCTATGGAGATCATCATGGATTACGCGGTGGAGATCCCCATCTACCAGAGAAGCGATGCGCTCACGATATCTTCCGAGCGCGTGAACGTGGATTCCCTGCCGGGCGACATGACTCCGTACTGGGGTTGGGGCGCAGAGAAGGAAACACTGGAGCTCCTTCAGTAAACAGCCGGGAAAACAAAAAGAAAATAGTATAAGCGAGGTTCCCCGCCTCTTTACAGAGGCGGGGATTTATAATATTATGGCGGCCCAAAAGCCGTGATATGCAGGCAGCTGTCCGGGGATCGGATGCCGCGGGCGGCGTGTCCCTTACGTAGGAGGGAGGAGTTTTATTGAAAAATTACGTAATCAAACGCATCATTTTTTCCATCTTTATCTTGTTTTTTGTGACCCTGATCATCTACACGCTGATCCGCTGCCTTCCCGCAAGCTACGTGGAGACCATGGCCATGCAGCTCTCCACAAAGCCGGGCGCGAAGCCTTATGAGGAGTGGGTGGCGCAGCTGAACGCGTCCTACGGTCTGGATCAGCCCATTCTGGTGGGGTATTTCCGCTGGCTCGCCGATTTTGCCCAGGGCAGGTTCGGGGACAGCTGGCGCTTTACCGTTCCGGTTATCCAGAAATTTAAGGAAGTCATCGGCGTATCGTTTGTCATGGGCGCGATCTCCCTGGTGCTGGAGCTGGTCATCGCCATCCCGCTGGGCGTCATCGCGGCCACCAAGCAGTACTCCAAGACAGATTATGCCATCTCCGCCAGCGCGCTGGTGGGCATTTCCCTGCCAACCTTCTTTTTCGCCACCATCCTGAAGTTGATCTTTTCGGTAAAGCTCGGCTGGTTTGACACCCATGGACTGGTGGGCAGAAATTACGCGCAGCTGGACGCCATGGGCAAATTTCTGGATCAGGCGAGACATTTGGTACTGCCCATCGCCACCCTGACGATCGTCTCGGTGGGCTCCCTGATGCGCTACACCAGAACCAATATGCTGGAGGTGCTGAACGCGGACTACATCCGCACGGCCCGCGCGAAGGGATTAAGCGAGGGCAAAGTGATCTACCATCACGCGTTCCGCAACACGCTCATTCCGCTGGTGACCATTGTGGGAGGTTCCCTGCCGGGTCTGTTTTCCGGAGCCCTGATCACGGAGACGCTGTTCGCCATACCGGGCATCGGCTACACCTCCTACCAGGCCATGACGGCGGGAGACATTCCCTTTGCCATGTTTTACCTGAGTTTCCTCGCCGTGCTGACGCTGGCCGGAAACCTGATCTCGGATATTCTGTACGCGGTGGTAGACCCGCGCGTGCGCCTGTCGTAGAAAGGAGGAGCCTATGTCGGAAGAATTGAAACAAACTGAGCAGACAGAAGAACAGTACTCCTTAAACGACGACCGCCGCGTGAAGGTGCTCTCGCCGGGCGCGCTGGTGGTAAAGCGGTTTTTCCGCAACCGCCTTGCGGTGCTGGGCCTGATCATGCTGATCGTCATGTTCGTGTTCTCCTTTGTGGGCGGCATCATCATGCCGTACGGGCAGGCGGAGCAGTTCTACACTGTCACGTATCTGGACAAAGAGTATGTGGGCGTCACAAAGAACGATGAGCTGCGCTACGCCGAGGCGGAGGGCCAGGATTTTACCACCATCCTGCAGGCGCAGTTCCTGCTGGCTCTCGGAAAAGGGAAGACGGAGTACTCCTACAAGGGGGAAGACTACGCGCTCAAAGAGGAGGGCACCGATTTTTATTCCGTCAGCAAGGCGGACGGCACCATGCTGGCCATCGCCTACAAGGACATTGTGAACGCGGCGGACGGCATGGAGGATCCGTCCTTCGCCGTGAAATATGAGGCGCTGAAGGCTTTCACAAACGGCGGGACATCCTTCACGGCGGACGGCGCGGACTACGCGCTGGACGAAGAGGGCAACATCCTGAGCGGCGACACCGTGATCGGCTACATCAGCCGCTTTGTGGTGGCCCCGAAGGAGAACGGCGTCGTGATCACGCGGGATTTTAAAGAAAAGCTGCAGGAGGCGCTGGAGGACGATATTACCGAGTTCGCCTACACGGACGAGGAGGGCGTGGAGAGCACCTACAAGGTTTCCTACGACGCCACGGCCAAGGTCTGGTCCGTGCAGCAGAAGACGCCTTCCTATGTGTACGACACCTACGGAAAACCGTCCCTCGAGCACCCGCTGGGCACGGACAAGAACGGCATGGATATGCTGGTGCGTCTGATGTACGGCGGCAGGGTGTCCCTGGTCATCGGCTTTATCGTGGTGTTCATTGAGACGCTGATCGGCGTGATCCTGGGCGGCTTATCCGGCTATTTCGGCGGGTGGGTCGACAACCTGGTCATGCGTATCGTAGATATTTTTTACTGCATCCCGTCTATGCCGGTCATCATCATTCTGGGCGCGGCCATGGACAACCTGCGGGTGGATCCGCAGATCCGCATGCTGTATCTGATGCTGATCCTCGGATTTTTGGGATGGCCGGGCATCGCCCGCATGGTGCGCGGACAGATCCTTTCCCTGCGGGAACAGGAGTTTATGACGGCCACGGAGGCCTGCGGCATCCGGGTGTCCAGGCGCATTTTCAAGCACCTGATCCCCAATGTCATCCCGCAGCTCATCGTCATCTGCACTATGGGCCTCGGCTCCACCATCATCATGGAAGCCACCCTCTCGTTTCTGGGGCTCGGCGTGAAATTCCCCTTCGCATCCTGGGGCAGCATCATTTCGGATGTGAATAACTCGTATGTCATGACAACATTCTGGTTCATCTGGATCCCTGCCGGTATCTGCCTGCTCATCGCGGTGCTGGGATTCAACTTCGTGGGCGACGGTCTGCGCGACGCGTTCGACCCGAAGATGAAGCGGTAGGAAGGAGGGGACATCATGGCAAGAAAAAAAGCGGAAGGATACCTCTCCGGAAAAGAATCCAGACGGATATCCAAAGAGAACCGAAAGACCACAAATATATTGGAAAAAAAGCGCAAGCGCAAGAACGTGCCGGAGAGCGAGTACCTCACAAAGATGCATGATCCCGCCAACGCCGTGGAATTTGACAACCTGCACACGTATTTCTTCACGGACGCGGGCACGGTAAAGAGCGTGGACGGCGTCAGCTTTGAGGTGCCCGTCGGAAAGACGGTGGGCGTGGTGGGCGAGTCCGGCTGCGGCAAGTCCGTGACCAGCCTCTCCCTGATGCAGCTGCTGCAGCGCCCCCAGGGCCAGGTGGTGGAAGGCGAGATCCGCCTGAACCTGGGCGACAAGGCGGTGGATGTGGCGAAGATGCCCTATGAGGCCGTGCAGCATCTGCGCGGGAATTTTGTCTCCATGATCTTCCAGGAGCCCATGACCTCCCTAAATCCGGTGTTCCGCATCGGCGACCAGCTCAACGAGGTGATCGAGCTGCACGACGGGGAGGGAAAGAGCAAAGAGGACGTGAAAAAGCGCACCATCGAGCTTTTGGAGATGGTGGGCATCGCCAACAGCGAGGGCGTCTACAAGATGTACCCGCACGAGCTGTCCGGCGGCATGCGCCAGCGCGTCTGCATCGCCATGGCGCTGGCCTGCAACCCGAAGGTGATCATCGCGGACGAGCCAACCACGGCCCTGGATGTGACCATCCAGGCGCAGGTGCTGGATCTTTTGCGCAATCTGAAAGATAAGATCAATTCTTCCATCATGTTCATCACGCACGATCTGGGCGTCATCGCGGAGATGGCGGACTATGTGGTGGTCATGTACGCGGGCCGCATCGTGGAGAAGGGGACGGCGGAGGATATTTTCTATCATCCGGCCCACCCGTACACCATCGGCCTGATGGCTTCCAAACCGGTGGTGGGAAAACAGGTGGATAAGCTGTACTCCATCCCCGGCAAGGTGCCGAATCCCATCAACATGCCGGATTACTGCTATTTTAAGGACCGCTGTGAGATGTGCGTCGAGAAGTGCGGCGGCGAATACCCCTGCGAGGTGAGCATATCGCCCACGCACAAGGTGTCGTGCTACCGTTACAGCGACGGCCAGACGCCGGATGCGGCGCGGAACACAGAGGAGAAGAAGGGAGGGACGGCATCATGAGCCTGCGAAAGGAAACGGCGGGCGGCGCGGCAAAAGAGGATTATACGCCCGTCACTTACGATCCCCAGTATATTCTGATGGTCAACAACCTGAAAAAATATTTCCCCGTCAAGGGCGGGATGATGTCCCAGACAGTCGGCCATGTGAAGGCGGTGGACGGCGTCACGTTCAATCTGAAGCGCGGCACCACCATGGGCCTGGTGGGCGAGTCCGGCTGCGGCAAGACCACCACGGGCAGGACCATTCTGCGGCTGTCCGGGGAAAAGACGGGCGGCCAGGTGCTCTTTAACGGGAAGGAGATCTACGACCTCTCCAATAAGGAGATGCGCGCCATGCGCCCGAAAATGCAGATCATCTTCCAGGATCCCTTCTCCAGCCTGTCCCCGCGTCTGCCGGTGGGCGAGATCATCGGGGAGGCGGTGCGGGAGCACAACCTGGTGCCGAAGGCGGAATTTAACGACTATATCGACAAGGTAATGGACAACTGCGGCCTGCAGCCCTTCCACAAGGAGCGCTACCCGCACGAATTTTCCGGCGGCCAGCGCCAGCGCATCTGCATTGCCCGCGCACTGGCTCTGAACCCGGAATTCGTGGTCTGCGATGAGCCGGTGTCCGCGCTGGATGTCTCCATCCAGGCGCAGATCATCAATCTTTTAAAAGATCTGCAGGAGCAGTATTCCCTGACCTATCTTTTTATCTCCCACGACCTCTCCGTGGTGGAGCACATCTCCGACACGGTGGGCGTTATGTATCTGGGAAATCTGGTGGAGTACGGGAAGACCGCGGATATTTTCCGCAATCCGCTGCATCCGTATACAAAGGCGCTGTTCTCCGCGATCCCCATTCCGGATCCGAACGCGAAGATGAACCGGATCGTGCTGGAGGGCTCCATCCCGTCGCCGGCCAACCCGCCGTCGGGCTGCAAGTTCCACACGCGCTGCGCCAACTGCACAAAGCGCTGCCAGGAGGAAGCTCCCGTCCAGCGTGAGGTGGAGCCGGGCCACTATGTGGTCTGCCACCTGTATGACAAGTGATGGGCGGGAAAGAAGAGCGCGAGGAGCGGGAAGAACGGGAAATACAGGATCCGCTCACGCCCGAAGAGCGCCGCATGTACGCCCTGGGGGCCCTGAAAGCGGCCCTTCTGATCGCGTTTGTCTTTCTGGCCGGGCTGGGAGCGGTCATCCTCCTCATGCTGTTTTTGTGGAGCTGACGGGCGGCCGTCAATCGGATTGAGTCTGCGGCTCGGGCTGGAACTGGGCGGCCACGGCTTTGGCGTACCGGCGAAGCGCCAGCGCCAGCAGGGCGGCTGCGGTTCCCAGCGCGAGAAAGGCGGCGGCCTCCGCCGCGTGCCCGGCCGGACCGGACCGGATCAGGAACACGGCCTCCCCGATCGTGGCCAAAAGACTTCCGAGCGCGCAGAGCAGGGCGCGTTCCGGCGTTTTGGAGATGGTTTCGAGATAGACATACTCCCGCAGGGGATAGCCCTCCGTGCAGAAGCGGAACAGGGACCATCCCGCGGCCACCCCGGCGGCCAGGCCGACGGCGTAGGGGATGAGTATGTATGCGCAGCGGCTCAGGCCGGGAACCATGAGGCACCCGGGCACGAACAGGGACACAAGCGCGCCGGCGCAGAAGGCCCAGAGACGCAGTTTTATTTGGAGCAGGCTTTTGGCCTGCTCCTTTAAGCGGTATTGTTTTCCTTCATACGTGTAGGAACCGTCCGCGTTTTTCTGGAACTGCTCCAGATAGGCTTTGCGGCGGTTTTTCTTCGACATCATTTCTTAACAGATCCCTTCCAGATCGTAGTTGTCAAGCCAGGTCTTGGCCTTCTCGCAGATACCCTTCAGGCAGCTTTCCGCAAAGGGGGTGTCGAGGCCCGCGTGCTTTAAGAGTTCCGTGAACACGCGGCTCCCGCCCTGCTCGGTGTAGGCCATGTAGTGCTTCCACGCGCCGGCCCGGTCGTCCTGGATCATGGCCCAGAACTGCAGGGACACCGTCTGCGCCAGGCAGTAGTCGATATAGTAGAACGGCCTGGAATAGATGTGGTGCTGGCGCTGCCATCCCTCGCCCTCGCTGTAAAACGGGATGTCGCCGTCCAGCTTCATCCAGGGCATATAGATGCCCAGAAGCTCTTTCCAGACGCCGTGGCGCTGGCGCGGGGTCATGTCCGGCTTCTCGTACACAACGTGCTGGAAGTGATCCACCATGGTCCCGTAGGGGATGAAAGTGAGAGCGCCCGCCAGATGGCTGTAACGGAACTTGCGCGCGTCCTTGCCGAAAAACTCCTCCGCCCACGGCCAGGCGAAAAACTCCATGGACATGGAGTGCACCTCGCAGGCCTCCAGGCCCGGCCAGATGTTGGACAGGGGAACCCGCTTCCGGTTGGTCCAGGCGGCGAAAGCGTGGCCCGCCTCGTGGGTGATCACCTCCACGTCGTGCTGCGTGCCGTTGAAGTTGGCGAAGATGAAGGGAACCTCGTAGTCGGGGATGCTGGTGCAGTATCCGCCGCCGGCTTTGCCCTTTGTGGAGAGCACGTCCAGCAGCTCATTGTCCAGCATGGTGTTGAAGAATTCTTCCGTCTCTTTGGAGAGCTCGGTGTAAAATTTCTTTCCCTGCGCGAGGATCTCCTCCGGCGTGCCGAAGGGCTTCGGGTTGCCGGAGCGGAACTCCAGGGCGTTGTCCGCGAAGCTCATGGGGTAGGTCTTGCCCAGGCGCTTCGCCTGCTCCCGGTAGATCTGGTCCGCCACGGGAACCAGGTATTTTACCACGGCGGCGCGGAATTTCTCCACATCCTCCTTGGTGTAGCAGTTGCGCTCCATGCGGTAGTAGCCGAGCTCGGTATAGCCGTCGTAGCCGAGCTTCCTGCCCATGGCGTCCCGCACATGGACCAGCTGGTCGTACAGGCTGTCGAACTGGTCCTGGTTGTCCTTGTACCACTGGCCCTCCGCCTTCCAGGCCGCGAGACGGCGCGCGTCGTCGGGATCGTTCTTGAAGGGGGAGAGCTGGGAGAGCGTGTACACGCCGCCCTCAAAGGGGATCTGGGCCGAGGCCAGCAGCTTTTCGTAGGCCGTGCGCAGCTCGTTTTCTCTCTGCAGATCCGGGATGATCTCGGGGGAGAAGGTTTTTAAGGCCATCTCCGCCTTGACGAACATCAGGTCGCCGTACTGCGCGGCGAAATCCGCGCGGAACGGGCTCTTTAAAAGGGCCATGGTCCAGTTCTGGTCGTACTCCGCGAGCTTTGGCGTGGAAGCGTCCCAGAAGCTCACTTCCGCGTCGTAATAGGGGTCGGCGGTGTCGATGTCATGGCGGATCTGCGCCAGTGTCTGCATGGTGGAGACATGCTTCTCCAGCTTCTCTTTCTCCAGGAAAACGCTGTTTGCCTCCTCATAGCTTTTCGCCTCTGCAAGTTTCTCTGTCAGTTCCGCCATCTGGGACTTCATATCCTCCAGGGCGGGGCGGCTGTACGCCATTTGAGAAAATTTCATGATGCTTTTACCTCCATAATGATGACGTGTGTTGCCTGAATCGTTGTTTTCAGTATACCCTAATATATGGAAAAAAGCAACGAAGATCAAAAACGCGGGGATATATTTGTTGCAACATCCGTGCGCGCATGATAATATAAAAACATTGACGGACTTCAAATGGGAAAGGATAGAAAAGAATGGAAAGAAAAAGACGGACTTTTATCTTCGAGATGATATTTATCGGAGCGCTGCTCGTTTTTCTTGTCTTTTCGTTCAGCTCGTTCATGCGGGAAAACCGGCAGCGGATCATGGTGCAGAACAACAGTTTTATCAAGGGTGTGACGGAGCAGACGGTGGCAAGGCTGGACGACCTGATCAAGCTGTCCCAGAATAACCTGGAGATGCTGGCCGATCTCTATGATTCTGTGATGACGGAGCCGAAAGTGGATCCCGCCATGCTGCAGGATATGATCGACCGCTCTTCTTTCGACTATGTGGAGTTTATCTCCTCCGACGGCATGGATCTTACGGCGGACGGCCGGACGGCGGACCTGTCCGACCGGGAATACTTTCAGCGGGGCATGCGGGGGGAGCGGGGAAAGACCGTGATCTACAACTCCAGGATCACCAACGAGACCCTGCTGATCTTTTACAGCCCGTTCTATTACCGGAATGAGATCATCGGCGTGCTGAGCGGCATCCTGCGGGGCGATACCATCTATGAGAAGCTGACGGCGGATTACTTTGACGTGCAGGCATACAGCTATCTGCTTGAGCGCGACGGAAACGTGATCCTGCAGGTGGGCGACAGCTCGCAGCCGGAGAACCTGCTGACGTCTATGAAGGAGGGGAACCGCCTGCTCGGGAACGACCAGGAAAAGCTGGAACAGGCGCTGGCGAACGGCACTTCCACAAGCTTTAACTATCAGGGCTCCCAGGGCGCGGGCAGCGCGTATGTGACGGCGCTTCAGGGCGGAGACTGGGTGCTGGTCCAGTACTTCCCGTCGTCCGTGACCAACAGCATGGTGCAGAACGCCAGCTCTGTGACCATGCGCCTGGAAGTACGGCTGGCGGCGATCTTCCTTCTGTATATCCTGTATCTGATCGCGAAAAACGCCATTCAGAAAAGACAGCTGGTCACGGAGAAACAGGAAATGTCCAGCATCGTGGACGCGGTGACGCAGCTCTTTCAGCGGTTCGCGCTGGTGGACTATGAAAATGACACTTACGAATATCTGGAGGGGACCGGGAGCGGCATCGCGGAAAAAGGGTGCTATACCGACCTGATGAAATATCTGGACGCAAGATATGTGGCGGAGGATGAGAACAGCCAGAGGATGAGCGAGATCATCTCCCCGGACTATGTGCGGGAGCACCTGCTTTTGGATGTGCCCTATCTGCAGTATGAATATCAGATCGAGATGGACGGCAGGCGCTGGGAGAATATCTCTATCCTGTGCCTGGAGCGCAAAAACGGCGTTCCGGTCCATGTGCTGTACGCCGTGCAGGATGTGACGGCGCTGAAGGAGCGGGAACTGCAGATCCGCATGGCGCTGAAGAACGCCTCGGAGGCCGCGGAGGCGGCGAATCACGCAAAGTCGGATTTCCTGGCGCGCATGTCCCACGACATCCGCACGCCCATGAACGCCATCATGGGCATGACGGCGGTGGCCGCCATGCACCTGGACGACCGGGAGCGCCTGACGGACTGCCTGGGGAAGATCACCATATCCAGCCGTCATCTGCTGGCGCTCATCAACGATGTGCTGGATATGTCCAAGATCGAGAGCGGGAAGGTAACGCTGTCCGAGGAGCCCTTCGGCATGGCGGATATGGTGGAGAGCGTGATCACCATTGTCCGTCCGCAGGTAAACGCAAGGCACCAGGATATGAAGGTGCATATTTCCGACATCGCGCACGAAAAGGTGATCGGCGATACCCTGCGGCTGCGCCAGATCTTTGTGAATATCCTGGGCAACGCCGTGAAGTTTACGCCGGAGGGCGGAACCATCACGTTTTCCATAAAGGAGTGCGAATCGCTGATCCATGGGCGCGCCTGCTATGAGTTTATCTGCGAGGATACCGGCGTCGGCATGGATAAGGAGTTTTTGGAGACCATTTTCAATCCCTTTACAAGGGCCCAGGATTCGGTGCAGAAGAATATCGAGGGAACTGGCCTCGGCATGTCCATCACGCGGAACATCGTGCGCATGATGGACGGGGACATCCAGGTGGAGAGCGAGCCGGGGGTCGGCTCGAAGTTTACGGTTCAGGTGCATCTGAAGATTCAGGAAGAGGAGACGGAGGATGTCAGAGAACTTGCGCATCTGCGGGTGCTGGTGGCAGACGACGACCGGGATTCCTGCGAGAGCGCCTGTGAGATCCTGCAGAGCATCGGCATGGAGCCCGAGTGGGTATTGAGCGGCGAGGAGGCCGTGGAGAGGACGGAAAAAGCCAGTAAGGCCCGGGAAGGCTATGCGGCGCTGATCCTGGATTGGAAGATGCCGGGCATGGACGGCATTGAGACGGCAAGAGAGATACGCCGGAAGATAGGCAGGGAGCTGCCGATCATCATCCTGTCTGCTTTTGACTGGAGCGAGGTGGAGGAGCAGGCGAGGGAGGCAGGCATACAGGCCTTCATTGAAAAGCCTCTTTTCAGGTCCCGCCTGGTGTACGCGCTGAAATCTGTGCTGAGCAGAGAGGAAGAGCAGATAAGCCTGGAGCAGGATCAGATGATGGAGGCGGATCTTCACGGAAAGCGCGTGCTCCTGGTGGAGGATAATGAGATCAACCGGGAGATCGCGGGAGAGCTTCTGGCCCACATCGGCGTTGAGGTGGAGCAGGCGGAAAACGGCAGAGAGGCCGTGGACAAAGTTATGAGCAACCCGCCCGGATATTTTGATCTGGTCTTTATGGATGTACAGATGCCGGTCATGAACGGCTACGAGGCCGCGCGGCAGATCCGCGCCATGCAAAGGGAGGACGCCGGGCGCATCCCCATCATCGCCATGACGGCGAACGCTTTTGCGGATGATATCCGGGAGGCGCTGGACGCGGGCATGAGCGGGCACCTCGCGAAGCCGGTGGAGGTGTCAAAACTGCTGGATACATTAAAGAAATGGCTGTAAAACAGGAAGGATCCTGATGGACAGGGAGGAAAGAACATGAAAAAAAGAACGAAACTTACAGTGTGCGCTGCGGCTCTGATCGTCGGCTCGCTCTTTGCAAAAGGGATGCAGTCAAAAGGACAGGCGGCGGACCACAGGGATCTGTCGGATGCGGATAAGGTGCAGACGGCGTCGCCGTCCGTCACGGGAGCGCTCCATGTAGAGGGGACGCAGCTGTGCGGAAGCGACGGAAAGCCGGTGCAGCTTCGCGGCATCAGCACCCATGGGATCGGCTGGTTCCCGGACTATATCAACGAGGAGTGCTTTGCCCAGTTCCGGAACGAGTGGAACGCAAACCTGATCCGCCTGGCCATGTACACCGCGGAGAACGCAGGCTACTGCACGGACGGGGACAAGGAGTATCTGAAATCCCTGGTGCGCAGGGGCGTGGAGTGCGCCACCCAAAACGATATGTATGTGATCATCGACTGGCACATCCTGTCGGACAACAACCCGAACGACCACGTGGAGGAGGCGAAGGCCTTTTTCGAGGAGATGTCCTCGGCTTACGCGGACGCCGACAACGTGATCTATGAGATCTGCAACGAGCCCAACGGCTCCGCCAGCTGGCAGGACGTGAAGGACTATGCCGGGCAGATCATCCCCGTCATCCGCTCCCACGAGAAGGACGCGGTGATCATCGTGGGCACGCCCAACTGGTGCCAGTTCGTGGACCAGGCCGCGGCGGATCCCATCACCGGGTATGACAATCTGATGTACGCGCTGCACTTCTACGCGGCGACGCATAAAGAGGACCTGCGCGCGCGCATGGGCGCGGCGGTGGACGCGGGGCTGCCCGTGTTCGTGTCGGAGTACGGCATCTGCGACGCCAGCGGGAACGGCGCCCTGGACATCGAGCAGGCCAACGCCTGGGTGGACGCCATGAACGCCCGGGGCATCAGCTATGCGATGTGGAACCTCTCCAACAAGGATGAGTCTTCCTCCATCCTGAAGGCCTCCTGCACAAAGACCAGCGGCTTTGAGACGGAGGATCTGAACCCCGGCGGACAGTGGCTGCGCGGGATGCTGAAGGGGGAACTGCCGGATCCGGAGCAGATCCGGGAGGCGGAGAAGGAGGTCTCCGGCGCTCTTACGCTCATGCAGGACGGCATCGAGATCACCGCTGTGGTGAAAAACAGCTGGGAGGCGGAAGGGCAGAAGGTGTACCAGTACGATCTGACCCTGAAAAATACCGGCGCTTCCGATGTGGAGCAGTGGGCGGTGGATCTGACCTTTGACGGCGCGGTCAAGCTGTCCGACGGGTGGAACGGCGACTACACGGCGGACGGGACTTCGCTTCACATCACATCCAAGGATTACAACGGGAAGATCCCGGCGGGCGGTTCCGTCATAGATATAGGGTTTATCGTAAGCGGCGGCACTATATCTATGTGATCCCGAAAAATTATTTATGGACATAATGCAAAAAGCGCATTATAATAAACTAAAACTGTGGAAAAGGAGAAGCGCATGAGCCAGTATGATTATCTTGTCGTGGGCGCCGGCCTGTACGGCGCGGTCTTTGCGCAGGAGGCAAAAAAGGCGGGTAAGACCTGCCTGGTCATAGACAGGCGTCCCCAGATCGCGGGAAACGTCTTTACCCAGGAGATGGAAGGCATCCATGTCCACATTTACGGGGCGCACATCTTTCACACCAACAATGAGAAGGTGTGGGAGTATGTGAACCGGTTCGCAAGGTTTAACCGTTTTACGAATTCTCCGGTGGCCAACTACCGCGGGGAGCTCTACTCGCTTCCGTTCAACATGTACACATTCAACAAAATGTGGGGCGTGGTGACGCCGCAGGAGGCGGCGGCCAAGATCGAGGAGCAGAAAAAGGCGGCCGGCATCACGGAGCCGAGGAACCTGGAGGAGCAGGCGATCAGCCTGGTGGGAACGGATATCTACGAAAAGCTGGTGAAGGGCTACACGGAAAAACAGTGGGGCAGGCCCTGCGACCAGCTGCCGGCCTTCATCATCAAGCGGCTGCCCGTGCGCCTCACCTTCGACAACAATTACTTCAATGCGCTCTATCAGGGCATTCCCATGGGCGGCTACACAAAGATGGTGGCCAACATGCTGGAGGGCACGGAAGTGCGCCTGAACACCGATTACCTGGAGCACCGAAAGGAGCTTTCCGCTCTGGCGGACAAGGTGGTCTATACAGGGCCCATCGACGCCTATTTCGATTACAGCCTGGGCGCTCTGGAATACCGCTCCGTGCGCTTTGAGACAGAGGTTCTGGACATGCCGAATTTCCAGGGCAACGCGGCGGTAAACTATACGGACAGAGAGACTCCGTGGACCAGGATCATCGAGCACAAATGGTTTGAGTTCGGCACGCAGCCCAAGACGGTGATCAGCCGGGAGTACTCCTCCGAGTGGAAGCCGGGGGACGAGCCCTACTATCCGGTGAACGATGAAAAGAACGGAAAGCTGTATGAGCAGTACCGCGAGCTTGCGCAAAAAGAGACGAATGTGCTGTTCGGGGGAAGATTGGGAGAGTATAAGTACTACGACATGGACGCGGTCATCGCGGCGGCACTTGACATGTGCGAAAGAGAATTAGGTTAATAAGGAGAAATGATATGAGCAACACAAAGAAAAACCGGACGGCCCTCGTCATTATGGCGGCCGGCATAGGCTCCCGCTTCGGAGGCGGGATCAAGCAGCTGGAACCGGTGGGCCCCTGCGGGGAGATCATCATGGATTATTCCATCTACGATGCGATCCAGGCGGGATTTGACAAGATCGTGTTTATCATCCGCAGAGATATCGAGGAGGATTTCCGCAAGATCATCGGGAACCGGATCGAGGTGGTGTGCGGGCGTGCAGGCGTGGAAGTGGCCTATGCCTTTCAGTCCCTGCAGGATATCCCGAAGGGAGCAGAGCTTCCGAAGGACCGCACCAAACCCTGGGGGACGGGGCAGGCGGTACTGTGCTGCAAAGATATCATCAAAGAACCGTTCGCCGTTATCAATGCGGACGATTACTACGGCAAAGAGGCGTTTGTGAAGCTGCAGGAGTTCCTGCAGACGCTCTCCTGCAAAGACCCCTACCGCTTCTGCATGGCCGGGTTCATCCTGAAAAATACCCTGAGCGACAACGGAGGGGTGACCAGGGGGATCTGCAGGGTCAATGAAGACGATTACCTGACGGATATCAAGGAGACCCACGGCATCGTGAAGACCGAACAGGGAGCGGCCGTGGAGGGCTGTCCCATCGATGCAGACTGTCACGTCTCCATGAACATGTGGGGGCTTACCCCGGAATTTATCGGGCTTCTGGAGCAGGGGTTCGAGGAGTTTTTCCAAAACATAGAGGGCAATGAGCTCAAGGCGGAGTATCTGCTCCCAACCTATATCGGCCAGCTCCTCCGGGAGAAAAAGATCACGGTGAAGGTGCTGGAGACCACGGACAAATGGTTCGGCGTGACTTATAAAGAGGACAAGCCTGCCGTGATGGAGTCGTTCCGGAAGCTGATCGCGGACGGCGTCTACGACCGGGATCTGTTCGGCAGGATGTGAAGGGTATTGTCCCAGAAGGGTGCTGTCCCTAAGATCAAAAGGATGCTGTCCCAAAAAGAAATGCTGACAGAAAAGAAAAACCACCGGATGACGGACCGGTGGTTTTTTGCAGGGCAGCAGACCCTGTTTGATTTATAAAGTATTTACAAGCTTAGCTAAACGAGAAACTTTTCTTGCCGCATTGTTTTTGTGGTAAATGCCTTTGGTGGCAGCCTTGTTGATCACGGCTGTGGCATTCAGAAGCTCAGCGCTTGCAGCAGCTTTATCCTTTGCGGCAACGGCAGCCTCCACTTTTTTGATGGCCGTCTTTACGCCGGATTTGATGGATTTGTTGCGCGCGGCTTTTGTCTTGTTCACCAAAATGCGCTTCTTCGCGGATTTAATGTTAGCCAATTCTCTGACACCTCCATATTATGTGCTGTTCTTATCCCGTTATGTTAAACTCGGACACGGACGTTCTAACATAAACATGCTACTATATTCTAATCCATTCGTCTGCGGGTGTCAATATCAAAATCGCACTTTTTTCCACAAAAAATATTTCCGGAAGACTTTGAAAGACCGCATATTTCGCGGCATATCGGCAAAGACTACCGGAAAAGATACAAGGAGGTTCTTATGCTGGGAGATTTTCAAGTGCGCACGGATCTGGCCCTGGAGGCCAGGGAGAGCCCGTCTTTAGGATTTAGCACTATAGTTTTTAGGAGTATGCAAACACCCGGTATACTCCCAGTCAGCTTATTTGCT
>CANRIR010000026.1 GCA_947630735.1 uncultured Marvinbryantia sp. | reverse complement strand
ACGCCTGAATTTCTGCACATGTTCCCCTTCCCGTGCCGGATCCAGGCAAATGAAGATCTTTCAGGGAGGTATTGGAAAATGTCATTAAAACTCACAAACGATTTTAAGGGAGTGCTCTTCTCCCCGCGAAAAGAAGAGATCAAGCCCGGCAGCGGCGTGCTCTATCCCCGCGTGATCGAGCTGCGTCACGCGAGCGAAGAAAACGGCACCCTGCTGGCCGCCTTTGAATACTACGCCGTCCGGGAGCCCGCCGTCATCCCCATCTGGAAAAGCACGGACGGCGGAAAGAGCTGGGAGCACCTCTCCGACGTGGAGGACCAGAAGAACGGCTGGGGCATGCGCTTCCAGCCCGTGCTGTTCGAACTGCCCCAGGCCTGCGGCGACCTGCCGGCCGGAGCCGTGCTGTTCGCGGCGAACTCCATCTCCATGCAGGCGTTCGCGCCGGACAACCCGCCGGATTTTGTGGGCACGGAGCTTCTGCTGTACGTCAGCCTGGACCACGGGAAGACCTGGGCCTACCGCTCCACGATCGCCTACGGCGGCGTGCCGGTGGAGTACAACTGGGACTGCCTGGGTCCTGTCTGGGAGCCCTTCCTCTACCTGAACGCCTACGGCGATCTCACCGCGGTTTATTCCGATGAGAAACCTCACACACAGCGCATTCTCAACCAGTGCCTCGCCGTGGCCTCCTCGCCGGACGGCGGAAAGACCTGGAACGAGGCAAAGCTGGTGGTGGCCATCCCCGACGGGGTCAAACGGCCCGGCATGGCCATCGTCACAAAGCTCCCCAACGGGAAATACTTTATGTGCTACGAGATCGTCAACACCCCGGACGAGGGGATTCATTTTAAGATCTCGGACGACGGCCTGGATTTCGGCGACCCGGCCTCCTACGGCACGCGGGCCGAGACGGCGGACGGCCGGTACGTGGGCAGCATGCCCTACTGCGTGTGGACCAGAAACGGAGGACCAGACGGCACCATCATCCTGAGCGGCAAGCGCGACAGCGGGTGGCTGGGGCTGAGGGATCCCGGGAAGTTCCTGGTCAATTATCACCTGGGCGAGGGCCCGTGGGAGCAGGTGGATATGCTGGTGTCCTACGATTCCAGGATCCACCAGGCGGGCTGGAGCATGGGCATGGCCGTCATCGAAAACGACACCAAGCTGATCCAGCTGGCGCCCACGCAGATGAGCCCCTCCATGCTGCAGATCTCCTTCGGCATCGCGTCCATGGAGACAGAGGCATAGCTTCCAAGAAAGCAGAGACATCGTTTCCAGGAAGCATAGATATAGCCTCCCGGGAAAGCAGCGGCCATCGCTTCCAGGAAAGCAAAGGCATAACATAGCAGATAGGACGGCAGATACCCCGCAGCTTCGCTACGGGGTACCGGATTCCGATTCACGGATGGCGGAGACATTCTCCGCCGTCCCGTCTGTGTGGATGGCGTAGTGGAACAGGACGTTGTCCACCAGCTTGTCTCCCCGGTAGACTGTGATCCGAAGGCCCCTGTCCCCTTTCCTGCCCTGAAGCACTTCCAGGCCATCCAGAAATATCCGATAGGAATCCTCGTCCATATCCCGGATATGCACGGTCCCGAGGGGTGTGTCGGCGCTGCCCGTATCGCGCAGGCCGTTCAGCACGGCCGCCTGCTCCCCTCCCTCATGGATGAGGACGACGTCCGTCTCCTCCCCAAGCTGCTGCACATCCACATGCAGGTTCTGCATCAGCTTCTGTACCAGCGCATCCTGGAAGACGGCCGGGTCATATGCGTCCATGGCGATGTCCAGGTCGTCCCCGGCAAGCAGCATGAGATAATTGTAAAGAGATGTCTGCTGGGCCAGATTCCGATCCTTCATATCCGTGTAGGCGCTGTAATCCTCGTTCCAGGATCCATAGGCGCTGTCCAGGCGCCTGTCCGGGATATCATAATGCTCTTTGATGTACCGGCCCAGGTACTCCGTGATCTTCCTGGCTCCGGACGGATTCACATGGGAATCCGCGTCAAAATAGTCAATCCCATAATCCACCAGATCTTCTTCCAGAAAATTGATATAGTTCACGCCGTACTCCAGGGCAAGCTTTTCTGTGTATTCCGCCTCCTGCTGCTGTTTGGCGCTGGCCGGGAACGGCAGATACAGCAGGAGCACGTCAATGCCCTTTGCGCGGCAGTCCTCGATCATCCTGCGCAGGTACTCCTCGCCCACATCGCCGCTCTCCAGCTTCTGGTACAGATCATAGTGTTCATAAGAGGTGGGATATACCCCGATCCGGGATTCCGCCCCTTTTTCCAGCGTTGCGGATGGCTCAAAATCATCCTGAGTCAGCTCGTTCCACCTCGCGTGATACACAGAAAATTCCCAGAGAAGGCCCAGCTTTGTGCGGGTCTCATCTCCGTCGCGCGCCTCTCCTTTATCGATCAGTGCGTCCATGCCGGGATCGTCCAGCAGATCCCACACCGCCCGCATCTTGGTCGCCGACAGCGGAAACGCGTCAAAGCTCTGGTGCAGCATGGAGAAGGCGTCCGACGACTTGCGCTCGCTCGTGATCCCCATGCAGTCGATCACCATCAATTTTGGGGAAGTGTAATCCAGCGCGTTTTTCATGACCCAGTAGGTGGTGGCGAGCTGGTTGCTGTGGCCGCCGAAATTGTAAGAGACGATCCCGTGATCGTTCCAGAGCTCCATGGGGTACACGGCGTTGATCACATGGCTGGAGCCCATGAACAGCACGTCGAAATCCTGCTCCTGGGCAAAGAAATCCGCATACTTTTCCCTGCTGGCCTTGCGCTCCGTCAGATCCGCTAGAAAGACGAGCATGCCCGCCGTCAGAAGCAGCACGGCGATACAGCTGACCGCCCGTTTCAAAATCTTCCGCATACCAGATCAGCTCCTCTCCTAAAACTGGAAGTAGATGAAATTCGCCGCGTCATAATTTGGCCCCCAGATGCCGAACGTGAGGATGGCCGTCACAGACAGGGCCAGGAACAGCCACCGGAACCAGTAATCCTGCCGCAGGATCACATCGCGGACGACGATCCCCCTATACCTGCAGAAATCGGCGAACGCCAGTACCGCGATGCCCGCCAGCATCAGCCAGAAATTCGGCCGGTCCAGGCCGCAGCCGTAGAGCGACCCGTCAAAGAGGATCCACACGTTGTGCACGCTGAAAATAGACCGGATGATCTCCGTCGCCTGGGCAAAATCGGAAGCGCGGAAAAAGATCCAGGAAAAATCAATGAGGCAAAACGTGAACACCGTGCAGAGCAGCTTGTGCCCGAAGGACGACCTGTGAAGATGAAAAAGTGAGACCAGTCTGTCTCTTACGGGCTTTATGGCTTCCCCGATCACCTGGTACAGACCGTTTAAGCCGCCCCACACCACAAAAGAAACCTCCGCGCCGTGCCACAGGCCGCTTGCGAGGAACACGATCAGCTTGTTGAGATATTTGCGGAACGCGCCCTTTCTGCTCCCGCCGAGGGGAATGTACAGATAGTCCTTGAACCAGGACGTCAGGGAGATGTGCCAGTTCCTCCAGAACTGCGCCACGGACGTGGATAAATAGGGGGCGTTGAAATTTTCCATCAGCTCGATCCCCAAAATCCGCGCCGCCCCCATGGCGATGGTGGAGTAGCCCGCGAAGTCGCAGTAGATCTGCACCGCGAACAATACGGTGGCCGCAAGCAGATAGACGCCGGGGTAGGCCGCCGTGTCCGCGTACACCGTGTCCACGAACACCGCGATGCGGTCCGCCAGCACAAGCTTCAGAAAATACCCCCAGAGCATCTGCAGAAGGCCCTCCCGCGCCCGCTCGAAGGAAAACTTTTTGGGCACGGCCAGCTGCCGCAGCAGATTTTTGGACCGCTCTATGGGGCCCGCCACCAGCTGCGGGAAAAAGGACACAAACAGGGCATAGCGGAAGAAATTTTTCTCCGCGTAGATATCCCCCCGGTACACGTCTATGGTATAGCTCAAAGCCTGGAACGTGAAAAACGAAATGCCCACCGGCAGAAGCACGTCAAACTCCGGGATCCGCAGGTCCACGTCAAAATTGGCGAACGCCTGCGCCAGGAGCTCCGCGGCAAAGTTGATGTACTTAAAGTAAAACAGGACCGCCAGATTCAAAAAGACGCTGCCTGCCACAATACACTTCCGAAGCCCCTTCTTCTTCGCGCCTCTCCCTCTCCTGCCCTGGCAGCGGGCCAGAAGCAGGCCGCTGCAGTAGGTGACGGCCGTGGTATATAAAAGCAGAAGCGCGTATTGGGCGTTCCAGCACATATAGAAAAAATAGCTGGCCGCCAGAAGCCACAGATAGCGGATCTTTTCCGGCAGGATGTAGTACACCAGCAAAACCGCCGGGAAAAAAAGTAAGAACTGCATCGAGTTAAACAGCATGCGGATTCCTCCTGATAAAAAGGGATGTTCCCGGACGACGGGTCCATCCCTCCTGTATGCCTAACTTAACCTGGTCCCCTCGGGAACGCTGTCGTCCACAAAAATTACCTGGCAGCCGCACGCGCTGTTTGTGGCCGCGATCAGCATGCCCTCGCTCGTGACGCCCGTCAGCCTGGCCGGTTTCAGGTTGGCAAGAACGATGATTTTGCGGCCCACCAGCTCTTCCGGCCGGTAATATTTCTTGATGCTGGACACGATGGTGCGCTCCTTTAACCCGTCGAACAGCACCAGCTTATAGCAGCTGTGGGATTTGCGGATCTCGGTGCATTTGAGCACCCTGCACACGCGGAAATCGCACTTTTTGAAATCCTCCAGGCCGATCTCCTCCGCCACCGGGAGCACCTCGTCCGGCTCGCCGTATTCCACGGGCTTCGCCTGCTCTTCCACGGCCTGCGGCTGCTTCTCACGCGCGATCAGCTCCGCCTCCTCCGGGGTCATCTCGTAGGAGAAATCCAGAAGCCCCAGGAAGTCCTCCTTGTTGATGGCATAGAGGAAAAGGTAGAGGCGCGGGCCCTTGGTCTTGTCCAGAAGCAGCATATAGGTGTTCTGGAAAAAGCTGCCCTGCACCGCCTTCAGATTCTCGCAGTCGTAGCCGTAGATCCGCTTGGGGATCTCGTAGAGCTCCGCGTTCAGCTCGTCCAGGGTGTACTCGCTCTCGGACAGATAGCGGTGCAGCATGGCGATACTGTCCTTCGCCTTTTCGTCCAGGGTGTTATAGTATTCCCAGTTTCTAGCCTTCCGAAGCCTGTTTACGTTCTCCGGCGCGCAGTTTTCCAGCCAATATTTCGCTAACTCCAGCCTGTCGCGGAACTCTTCCTCGCGGTAGGGCGTGCCGATCTTCGCAAACACGGTCTCCAGCATCTGCGGGTTGAAATCCACGATGGAGCCGAGCTGCACCAGATGTCCCATGGGAACCGTAAAGAGCTGTTTGCCCGGCGTCAGGCACCCGGCCATCACTTCTTTGACGTGGTCGTCCGCCGTGCCGGCCATCAGGCTGTTGTACTGCTTGTCAAATTCAAAATACTGCCGCAGGATGCCGTCGTCGAAACAGAAGTCGAACGCCTTGGTGGGCTCGCAGCGGGAGTACAGCCACAGGATGACCTCCGGCTGGTAGATGCGCAGCAGCGTGTCCGGCGTCAGGTTGAGCCCCGAGGAACCGGACATCTTTCCCGTCGTCCCCTTGATGCCGATAAACTCATATCCCTGGAACAGGGGCGCTTCATAATCGAAGATTTTTTTTGCGATGACCCGGCTGGTGTCGTAGCTGCCGCCCGGGCTCGCGTGGTCCTTTCCGCCCGGCTCGAAGTCCACCTGCTCATACTTCCAGCGCATGGGCCAGTCCACCTTCCAGGCGAGCTTGCAGTGGTGGTCTTTCTGGAAATCAAACGTCCCCTCGTGGCCGCACCTGCAGACATACTCCGCCTTTGTGCAGTCCTGGGACAGGGCGCGGATCTTTGTGGTGTCCCGCATACACTTGGGGCAGTAGATGCTCACGGGATAGTAGGCGTCCCGCTCCCCCTCCTGCGCGTCCTGGGTGCGGAAGCTGTCCAGGATGTCAAAGATCTCTTTTCTCTTTTTCAGGGCCTCGATGACATACTCCTGGTATCTGCCGGATCTGTTCATCTCCCCCTGGTAGCGGTAATCCATCTGAATACCGAACTTTTTGATGGATTCCTCAAATTCTTTTTCAAAATACTCCGCATAAGATTTCTCTTCGGTGCCGAACGGATTGGGGGCGTCCACATAGGACACGCCGATGTATTTTTCCATGTCCGCGTTCACGTTCGCCACGTTTACCGGAATTTTTCGGATCCTGTCGTACTCGTCCCAGGAAAACAGGAGCTTTGCTTTCCTTCCTTTGCGCTCCAGGGCCTTTACCACGAACAGGCTGGTGGCCACGTCGCGGAAATTGCCGATGTGGATGGAGCCGGAGGGGCTGATGCCCGCCGCGCACACATATTCCTCTTTATCCGGATTTCTGCTGATGATTTTCTCCGCTATCTTATCGGACCAATGCATTGTCACATCTCCTTAGCACAATAATAAACCAATTCTAGCAAATTTTTCGGTTTTCGTCAACCGTTCAGAACTCAAAAGACAGGGGACACACAGTTCCCCTGCCCTCCGATCGTTTGACCGCATGAGCTTTGCCCGCGTCCGGGCGCGCCCCGTCTTGCGGTCCTAGCTCTCTTTTGTCTTCAGGTACGCCTTTCTGCCGTTCTCGTACAGATTATTGCCCTCGCTGTCGATGATCACCACCGTGGGGAAATCCTCCACATAGAGCCTGCGCAAAGCCTCCGCGCCCAGATCCTCGTAGGCGATCAGCTCACATTTTTTGATGCACTTGGCGAGAAGCGCTCCCGCGCCGCCGATGGCCCCGAAGTAGACGCCGGAATATTTCTTCATGGCCTCCACCACCTCCGGCAGGCGCGCGCCCTTGCCGATCATCCCGCGGGCCCCCACCGACATCATGGTGGGCGCGTACGCGTCCATGCGGCCGCTGGTGGTAGGTCCGGCGGAGCCGATCACCTGGCCGGGCTTTGCGGGCGTCGGGCCCACATAGTAGATCGTGGCGTCCGTGGGGTCAAAGGGGATCGCCTCCCCCTTTGCGAGGGATTCGCACATCCGCTTGTGCCCCGCGTCGCGCGAGGTGTAAATGGTGCCTGTCAGATAGACGGTGTCGCCGCATTTTAACGTCTTTGCCAGTTCCTCCGTCAGGGGAAGGGTAATGTGTTTCTCCATTTAGATCACCTCCGATTTGTGCCTGGTCACATGACAGCTGATATTGATGGCGCAGGGCATCCCCGCAATGTGGGTGGGCATGGTCTCGATGTTCAGGCCGATGGCCGTGGTTCTGCCGCCAAAGCCCTGGGGCCCCACGCCCAGCGCGTTTACTTTCTCCAGCATCTCCTTCTCCAGATCCGCGTAGAAGGGATCCGGGTTGGGCACATCGATGGGCCGCATCAGCGCTTTCTTTGCGAGAAGCGCGGCCTTGTCGAAGGTTCCGCCTATGCCCACTCCCACCACCATGGGCGGGCAGGGATTGGGGCCGGCGGTCTCCACCGTCTCCAGGATAAAGTCCTTGATGCCCTGCAGTCCCGCGGACGGCTTGAACATGCGGATCGCGCTCATATTTTCGCTTCCGAAGCCCTTGGGGCCCACGGTAATTTTAATCTGTTCGCCCGGCACGATCTCCGTGTAGAGCATGGCCGGGGTGTTGTCGCCGGTGTTGCCCCTGCGCACCGGGTCTTTGACCACGGATTTGCGCAGATAGCCTTTCTCGTAGCCGCGGCGCACGCCCTCGTCCACCGCCTCCGCAAGATCCCCGCCCGTGATGTGCACGTCCTGGCCGATCTCCAGGAACACGCACGCCATGCCGGTGTCCTGGCAGATGGGCACCTGCTCGGCCTTCGCGATCTCGAAATTGTCGATGATCTTGTCCAGGACGCCCTGGGCCGTCTCCCAGTCCTCGCAGGCGCGGCAGGCGCGGATGGCTTTCTGGACATCTTCCGGCAGGTTCTGGTTCGCCTCGATGCACAGGCGCTCGATCACATCCGTGATCTGCCTTGCTTCTATCTCTCGCATTGTCTTCTCCTCCTATCTCACGATGAATAGTTTACAGAAAGATCCCGATAAACTGACAGGCCAGCACCACCATGACCAGCGCCACCGGGTAGGTGGCCGCGTAGGCGGATGCCACGTCGTCCGTCTCCGTCACACGGATCAGTGTGCCGAGGGCCGGCGTGCTCGTCATGCCGCCGCAGATGGAACCCAGCGTGTTGAAGATGCTCAGCTTCAGCACCTTCGCCGCGAACAGATAGCCGAGCAGCATGGGGATGACCGTCATCAGCGCGCCGTACACAAACAGAAGCACGCCGTGCTCTTTCAGGATCTCGATAAAGCCCGCACCGGCCTGTGCGCCGGCGCCCAGCAAAAACAGGGCAAGGCCGAACTCGCGCAGGCACTTCAGCACGCTGTTTTCCACCCGCACGCTCAGCTTCCCGATGTGGCCGAAGTGGCCCAGCACCAGCCCGGCGATGAGGGGCCCGCCGGAGGTGCCCAGGGAAAACACGGCGCCGCCCGGGAGCGGGATCTCAATCTTTGCCAGTATGATGCCAAGCACGATGGCCAGGGAGAACGGGAAAAATCCCATGCTGTCCGCGTAGAACAGCGACTCTTTTTTCTTTTTGCGGTACTCCTCCGTCTGCACGTTCGCCGCCGCCTGGAACCTTGCGCGCTCCGCGGCCATGTCCGTGTGCAGGAGCTTGGGCACCAGCTGCACAAACAGCACCACGCCCACCACGCCGAAGGGGTAGGCGATGCCGTATCCCACGGACGCCGCCTCGGATCCTGTGGACTCCAGGGCCGCCGCGAGCCCGGGCGTGCTGGTGAGCGCTCCCGCCATCATGCCCACGCTGATGTCCGTGGGGATGCCGAACACCTTGATGACCGCCGCGCACACCAGCGCGCCGGACACGATGATGAGGATGCCCAGCAAAATGTAGGACTTTGCGTTCAGCTTAAAATTGCGGAAGAAATTCGGTCCCGCGATAAAGCCGACGGATGTGACAAAACAGATAAGTCCCAGATCCTGCACCAGCTTGGGGATCTCCACGCCGAAGTGCCCGAACACCAGCGCCACCAGCAAAATGCCGGCGGTGCCGAGCTCGATGCCGCGGATCTGGATGCTGCCCACCAGATAGCCGATGACGGCGATGAGAAACACCATCATCAGAGTATTTGAGAGCAGGTTTTCCTGAATCCAATGTAAAACAGCCATGTATTCTCTCCTTCATCCCTTACAGTTATCTCTCATGCCGCGCGTAGTTCGGCAGAAGCAGCGGGGAGACTCCGTCCGTGTGTACGCCGCTGGATTCCAGCTCTTTCGCGTAGTCTTCTATGTGCTTCAGCGTGAGCGCGCCGAGCTCCACTTCCTTCGCCTTCGCAGCCGCCGCTTTTCCGGCGTTGCGGCCGAACACGATGATGTCCAGAAGGGAATTGCCCATCAGGCGGTTCCTGCCGTGGATGCCGCCCACCGCCTCGCCGGCCACCAGAAGGTTGCCGATCACTTTGGTAAATCCGTCCCCGCCGATCTCCAGCCCGCCGTTCTGATAGTGCAGGGTGGGGTACACCAGGATGGGCTGTTTTCTCATGTCGATGTCGTAGTTCAGGTACATGCGCAGCATGGCCGGGATGCGCTTCTCAATGGTTCCCTCCCCGCCGATCAGCTCGATCATGGGGGTGTCCAGCCACACGCCGCTCCCGATGGGCGTGGTCACGCCCTTGCCGCGGTCCGTGCACTCGCGGATGATGGACGCCGCGGCCACATCCCTGGTCTCCAGAGGATGCATGAACGCCTCGCCCTCCGCGTTTACCAGCATCGCGCCCAGGGAGCGCACCTTCTCGGTCACCAGTGCGCCGAAGATCTGCGACGGGTAGGCAACGCCCGTGGGATGGTACTGGATGGTGTCCTGGTATAAAAGCGGAGCGCCCGCGCGGTAGCCCAGGATCAGGCCGTCCGCCGTGGCCCCGTAGTGGTTGGACGTGGGGAAGTTCTGATAGTGCAGACGCCCCGCGCCGCCGGTGGCGATGATCACGGTCTTTGCCCGCGCCACCAGATAGTCGTCCGTCTCCATGTTCAAAAGCACCGCGCCCGCCGCCTGGCCTTTCTCGTCTTTGAGGAGCTCCACCGCGGAGGTAAACTCCACCACCGGGATCTTCCGGTTCAGCACCTCGTCCCGCAGGGTGCGCATGATCTCCGCCCCCGAGTAGTCCTTGCATGCGTGCATCCTCTTCCGGGAGGTTCCGCCGCCGTGGGTGGTCACCATGCGGCCCGTCTCATCTTTGTCGAACATGACGCCCAGCCGGTTGAGCCACTGGATGGCGTCCGGCGCTTCCATGACAAGCCTTCTCAAAAGCTCGGGGCGCGCGGCGAAATGCCCGCCGCCGAAGGCGTCCAGATAGTGCTGCATGGGGGAATCGTTCTCTTTGTCCGCGGCCTGGATGCCGCCCTCCGCCATCATGGTGTTGGCGTCGCCGATGCGCAGCTTGGTGACGATCATCACGTTCGCCCCCGCCTCGTGGGCCTCGATGGCCGCCGAAGCGCCCGCGCCGCCGCCGCCGATCACCAGCACGTCCACGTCGTAGTCAATCTTGTTCAGATCGATCTTCTTGCCGAGGAGACGGCTGTTGGAGTGCAGCAGGGCCGTCAGCTCCGCAGGCGCTTTCTGGCCGGCGTTCGGACCGATCTTGATCTCGGCAAAACCCTCCTCGCGGTAGTCCGGATGATATTGTTTCAGAAGGGCGTCTTTTTCCTCCGCGGTCATGCGCCGGGGTTCCATCCCCATGCGCTCTGCCCTGGTGGCTTCCACCTTCTTAATGGATTCCAGCATTTCCGGTGTAAACATGATCTTCCCTCCCTACTTTTCGATCTCTCTGTTGTTGTAAAGTTCCTGCATCTCCTCGATGGGCTTCTGCATGATCTGCTCGATCAGCTCGTCGTACTGCCCCGCGTGGATCTCCTCCACACGCCGGTTCAGGTGCTCCGCCTCCGGCGCGATATACTTGCCGGTCAGCCTCCTCGCCAGCAGGCCCACCATGGGATGCGAGATGCCCGCCGGACAGCGGACGGAACAGCAGCCGCAGCCCACGCAGTCGAAGGATTCCTCCGCGCACTTTTCGAACTCGCCGCGCTGGGCGTAGGCGATGTACTGCATGACGTTCAGGTTCTGGGTGCAGGCCTTGGTGCAGGCGTTGCAGCCGATGCAGCTGTAGATCTCCGGGTAGAGCTCCATCATTACCCGCTGGTCGGGGCGAAGATCCCCGATCTCGTAGGTTCTCTTATCTGTGGGGAAGAAGGGGATGCTCGCCACATACATGCCGTCCTCCACCTGCGTCTGGCAGGCGAGGCAGGTTTTCAGTTCGTTTTTCCCCTTGATCCGGTATATCGTGGCGCAGGCACCGCAGAAGCCATGACGGCAGCCGCAGCCGCGCTTCAGGGTGTAGCCCGCGTACTCCATGGCTGTCATAATGGTCAGGGACGCCGGCACGCTGTATTTTTTACCGAAAAAATATACGTCAACCATTTTTTCCATATCTATCTCTCATTCCTTTCTGCTTTCGCTAATATTCGTCCGGCAGCTCCTCGATCTGGTCGAAGCGGAACACCGGCCCGTCCTTGCAGACATATTTGGAGCCGATGTTGCAGCGGCCGCACTTGCCGATGCCGCACTTCATGCGCAGCTCCAGGGTGGTATACACCTGCTCTTTCGTGTAGCCCATCTCCTGCAGGGCCGCGAGCACAAACTTGATCATGATGGGCGGCCCGCACACCAGCGCCGTCTTGTCGGTATCGAACGCCAGCTCCTTCAGATAGTTGGGGACAAAGCCCACATGGCCGTCCCACCCCTCCTGGGGGTTGTCGATGGTCAGGTAGACATGCACGTCCGGCGCGTTCATCCACACCTCCTGGATCTCTTTCAGCTGCACCAGGTCGTCCTTCGAGCGGGAGCCGTAGAGGATGTCCACCCGGCCGTAGTCCGCACGGTTGTCCAGCACATAGTTGATGACGGAGCGCAGGGGCGCAAGGCCGATGCCGCCGGCGATGAACAGAAGGTTTTTGCCCTTCAGGTCGGATTCCACCGGGAAATGATTGCCGTAGGGGCCGCGCACGGTTATCTCGTCCCCCACTTCCAGCCCGTGCAGATAGTCCGTCAGCACGCCGCATTTTTTGATGCTGAATTCCTGGTACTCCCTGTTTGTGGGCGAAGACGTGATGGAGAACATGCCCTCGCTGACGCCCGGCGCGCACACCATGGCGCACTGGCCCGGCATGTGGTCGAACAGCTTGCCTCCCTCCGGCGCGTTGACCCGGAACGTCTTCACGTCCGGCGTCTCCTGGCGGATGTCTGTGATCACGCCCACGCGCGGGATCAGGGGTTCCCTGCAGTTACACATTTTCGCCACCTCCCTGTTTTTCAAATGCCTTGATCACTTTTACGATATTTAAGGACGACGGGCATTTCTCCACGCATCTGCCGCAGCCCACGCAGGAATACATGCCGTCGTTGTTGGCCGGGAAATACACCAGCTTGTGCATGAACCTCTGGCGGAACCGCTGCAGCTGCGTGGTGCGGTTGTTTCCGGCCGCCATCAGAGTAAAATCGGAATACATGCAGGAGTCCCAGCAGCGGTAGCGCTGCACGCCGTCCGCCGTCTGATAGTCCTTGATGTCATAGCACTGGCAGGTGGGGCACACGAAGGTGCATGTCCCGCAGGCCAGGCACGGCTTGTAGAGCGTCTCCCACACGGGGGAATTGAATCTGGCCTCCGTCGCGCCGCCGTCCCAGCCCTCCAAAGAAAGATGGGCGTAGGGCAGTTTTTCGACGATCGCCCGGATCTGCTCCTGCTCCTTTTCCACCGCCGCCTGCGCATCCTCCGCCTCCACAAGGAGGGACTTTACAGATGCGATCAGCCGTTCGCCCTTCTCCGTCAGGGGCCGCAAGGCCAGCTCGCCGGTCTCGTTTAACATCCAGCCCGCCACATCCGCGTCCGGTGCGGCCGCATCCACGCCGAACACTTTGCAGAAGCAGGACTCCTCCGGCTCATGGCACGCGATGGCCACGAGAATGCCGTGCTCCCTGCGGGCGGCGTAGTAGCTGTCCACCGGGTCGCTCAAAAATACTTTGTCCAGCACTTTCACGCCCTGCACGTCGCAGGCGCGCATGCCGAACACCACAAATTCTTTCTCTTTTAATGCCTCCGGCTGGATCTGCAGCTTTTTGCCCTCCCTCCGGCAGGTGTACAGTGTCTCAAACTGCGGGAAGAACGCGTCCTTCGGGGACTTTACCGTCTTTAAGACGTCCAGGGCCACATCCGCGTCCTCGTCCCAGGCGGCGAAGTTGACCTGCCCCGCGGTCCGTACGGGCAGATAGAGCTCCCGCTCGGCGGCAATGGCACGGAACAATGCCTGCAGGTCTTTCTTTGCTATCTTATACATGCCATTACCCCCTTTTCCCTACGATGCCGGGCTCCGCGTCCTCGAAGCGGTAGTCCGTGAGCGGCGATTTCGCCTCCGGGTCCTTCCCGGCCTGGAACTCGCCGTACAGCTCGTCAATATCCTTGATAAACTTGCGGTTGAACAGATGCAGGGGGATGCCCTGCGGACAGACCCTGCTGCACTCCCCGCAGTCCGTGCAGCGCCCCGCCACGTGGAAGGCGCGGATGACGTGGAACATCTTCTCCTCGAAGGAGTCCACATTCGCCTTCTGGGCGCTGTCGAATTTGTTGCTGTCAAACACGCACTTGCGGCAGCTGCAGGCCGGGCACGCGTTGCGGCAGGCGTTGCAGCGGATGCACTTGCTCAATTCCTTTTTGAAGTACGCGAACCTCTCCTCCGGCGACATCGCCTCGATGGCGCGCACCTCGTCGAAGCGGTCCGCATCCTGCGTCTCGCGGGACTCGCCGATGATCTCGTCGCAGATCATGTGCTCCTTGCCCTTGCACACATGGCAGCGCCCCAGCATGGCGGACGCGTAGGGCACGGTCTTGTCGCCGTAGATGGTCTGCACCTGAAGCTCGTCCGGCCCGTCGATCTCGGCCCCGCTGACGCCCTGTATGCCCTTGACGCCCTGCGCCCTTATCTTTTCAATGTCCAGTTTGCCGCGGCACCCCACGCCGATGATATAGGCCTTCTCCCGATCCACCCGGTGCTCCTTCAGAAGCTGGTTGAAGCTGTAAGTGTCGCAGGGCTTCAGGCAGACGGCGGTCTTTCCCTCCAGCTTGCACGCCTCGATCATCATTTTGCTCAGGTTCGCGCCGCAGAAGCCGTCGTACACAAACTGGTCGAAATCTTCTTCCTTTTCAAAGAACGCCGGTTCCGGATTGTAGGGCAGGTCGCCGCGCCGCCATCCAAGCACACGCGCCGCCGTGCCGTCCGCCAGCAGTTCCTTTGCTCGTTTTATCAGTTCCTGCATCTCAAATCCCCCAATCTGACGTTCTCGCCCAGGGAGCGGATCTTTTCCACAAATTCATTCATGGTGGCGGAAAATTTCGCGCCCTCCGCCGCGGATACCCACTCCACTCTGGTGCGCCCATTTTCGACGCCGATGAAATCCAGCATGGAGAACAGCAGCGTCATGCGCCTTCTCGCATAGAAGTTTCCCGTGGTGTAATGGCAGTCCCCGGGGTGGCACCCGCAGAGGATGACCCCGTCCGCGCCGCGCTCGAACGCGCGCAGGATGAACATGGGGTTTACCCGGCAGGAGCAGGGCACGCGGATGATCTTCACATCCGCCGGATAGACCAGCCTGCTGCTGCCCGCGAGGTCCGCCCCCGCATAGCTGCACCAGTTGCAGCAGAAGGCCACGATCTTGGGCCGAAATTCTTTTTTCTCTTCTACCTGCATATCGCATCCACCTCCGCTATGATCTGTCTGTTTGAGAAGCCCTGCAGATCCATGGCTCCCGACGGGCACGCCACCGTGCAGGCTCCGCAGCCCTGGCAGAGCGCGTCGTTCACCACGGCCACGCGGCGCACCTCGCGCACCTCCGGTCCTCTCACCTGATGGTCCTCGTAGGTGATGGCCCCGTAGGGACACACGTTCGCGCAGGTGGAACAGCCGTTGCACATCAGCTCGTCGGCCTTCGCCGTGCAGGGGTTGGTCAGCAGCTTATCCTTCGCCAGAAGCCCGATCACTTTGACCGCGGCCGCTCCGGCCTGGGAGACGGTCTCCGGGATGTCCTTCGGCCCCTGGCAGACGCCCGACAGGAAGATGCCCGCCGTGGGCGATTCCACCGGGCGCAGCTTCGGATGCGCCTCCGTGAGGAAATTGTTGGTATCGATGCTGGCGGTCAGCATGGTGGCGATCTTGCGCACGTCCGGGTTCGGCTCGATGGCCGCTGCCAGCACCACCATGTCCGCGCTCATGCGGATCTGTTTGTTGTCCAGAAGGTCCACGCCCTGCACCAGCAGGGTGCCGTCCGGCTGGGGAGCCACCTTGCCCACCTGGCCCTTGATATAGTTCACATGGTATTCCTCCACCGCCCTGCGGTAGAACTCGTCGAAGTTCTTGCCCGGCGTGCGCACGTCGATGTAGAAGACGGTCACATTCACGTCCGGGTATTTGTCGCGGATCAGCATGGCGTGCTTTGCCGTGTACATGCAGCAGATCTTGGAGCAGTAGCTCTTTCCCCTGGAGTCCGCGCAGCGGCTGCCCACGCACTGGATAAACACCATGTTTTTGGGCGGCTTGTGGTCCGACATGCGCTCCAGATGGCCGCCTGTGGGGCCGGCCGCGTTCATGATGCGCTCCAGCTCCAGCGAGGTGATCACGTCCGGGCTCTGGCTGTACGCGTACTCGTCGTATTTGTCCAGCTTGATGACGTCAAACCCAGTGGCCACCACGATCGCGCCGTACTTCTGCGTGACGATCTCATCCTGCTGATCGTAGTCGATGGCCCCGGCCTGGCACACCTTGGCGCAGACGCCGCACTTGCCGGTCTGGAACTTGATGCAGTGCTCGCGGTCGATGACCGGCACGTTGGGAACCGCCTGGGCAAAGGGCGTGTAGATGGCGCTCCTGTTGTTCAGGCCCCGGTTGAACTCGCTGGGGGCCTTCCTGGACGGGCATTTCTCCTGGCACACGCCGCAGCCGGTGCACTTGTCCATATTCACGCTGCGGGCCTTCTTGCGGATGTCCACCGTAAAGTCGCCCACAAAGCCCGTCACTTTTTCCACTTCACTGTAAGTATATAAGGTAATCTTCTCGCTGGCGGACGCCTCCACCATCTTTGGCGTGAGGATGCACGCGGAGCAGTCCAGGGTGGGGAAGGTTTTGTCGAGCTGCGACATTCTCCCGCCGATGCTGGGCGTCTTCTCCACAATATCCACCTCGTACCCCGCCTCCGCGATGTCCAGGGCTGTCTGAATGCCCGCGATGCCGCCGCCGATCACCAGGGCGCGCTTGGTCACGCGGCTCTCCCCGGCCTTTAAGGGCGTGTTCAGGTTTACCTTCGCCACGGCCGCCCGCATGAGGATCACTGCTTTTTTGGTGGCCTCCTCCATGTCCTTGTGGATCCAGGAGCACTGCTCGCGGATGTTCGCGATCTCCACCATATAGGGATTTAAGCCGGCCCCCTCCGCGCACTTGCGGAAGGTCGCCTCGTGCATGCGCGGGGAACAGGAACAGACCACAACCCCGGTCAGGCCCTCCGTCCGGATGGCCTCCGCGATCTTCGACTGCCCCGCCTCGGAGCACATGTACGGATAGTCCTCTGCGTGCACCACGCCCGGCTCTTTGAGGGCCATCTCCACCACTTTCTTTACATCCACCGTCGCGGCGATGTTGCTTCCGCAATGGCAGACAAACACACCTATTCTCTGCATGTATCCTACCTCCTGTATCTGCGGTACGCGCTGACGAGCAGCTGCTGGGGCAGATCGGGATCCAGAAGCTGCGGGATCTCATCCGCCTTCAGATAATCCTGCCCTCTCTGGCGCACCACCAGCTGTCTGGCCGCGTCGATCAGTTTTCCGGGTTTCACATCCCGCGGGCACCTCTCCACGCAGGCGAAGCAGGAAAGGCATTTCCACAGGGATTTTGACTCTGCCAGCGCCTCGACTTCGTCGTGCAGCACATAGGAGACGAACTGATGCGGTTTGATGTCCATTTCGTCAAAGGACGGGCAGGACGCGGAACACTTTCCGCACTTCATACATTTATAAGGGTCGGTGCCGCTGATCTCGCGGATCAGCTCCGCCTGTTTTTCTGCTTTGGTCACGGGGACACCTCCTCTTTCACGCCCAGGGCTTCCGCCAGAAGCTCGGTAAAGTAATAGACCGGGACGGCTTCGCTGCCCGCGCTCTTGTTCAGGTTGTAGCGGCATAAGGGGCAGGCCGTGATGAGCATATCCGCCCCGAAGCCCGAAGCGCTCTCCAAAATGCGGTCGGTCATGGTGCGGGACAGCTCCTTCTCCTTCAGGGAGATGTAGCCGCCGCAGCACTCGTTCCGGTAGGGGTAGACCACCGGCTCGGCACCGAGCGCCCGGATGAAATCCTCCATGACGGAGGGGTTCTCCGGGTCGTCAAATTCCAGGATCTTTCCCGGGCGCAGCACCAGGCACCCGTAATATGCCCCGATCTTTTTTCCGGTGAGGGGATGGGTCACTTTCTCTCTCAGGGCGTCGAACCCGACGACGTCGCGGAGCACTTCCAGGTAATGCACCACTTTGGTCTCCCCCTGGTAGGGCTCTGCGAGCTGCATATAATTGTTGGCGCGCGTGCGGATGTCCTCCACGTGCTTCATGTCGTCGTTCACGCGCTTCAGGACGTGGTGGCAGGCGGAACATAAGGTAAGCAGATCCTGCCCCTTCTCCTTCGCCTCGTTCAGGGCGCGCACGGAGGCCAGCTTTGTGGCGATCTCGTCGCTGCCCAGGGGATAGACGCCCCCGCAGCACTGCCACTCGGAGATCTCCTCCAGCTCAAAGCCCAGTTTTTCCGCGCACGCGCGCGCATAGACATCCAGATCTTTCGCCTTATTTTTTAAGGTACATCCCGGATAGTAACTGTATTTCATGGCTCCTCCTTATAAGTTGATCTGACGGATAACTTCCTTTAAGGTGTTCGCGCTGGCCTGAAGCTGCTCGATCTCTTTCTGGTTGAGGCGCATGGGCACCTTGCCCTGGATGCCGTTGGGGCCCACGAGGGTCAGGGTGCTGATGCACACGTCGTCGATCCCGTACTCCCCGTGCATCATGGAAGACACCACCGCGATGGAGTCGGAGGACGCCAGCAGGATGGAGCACAGCTTGCAGACTGCCGCGGAAACCGCATAGAAGGTGGCTCCCTTGTTGGCGATGATCTTGCCGCCGGACTTGCGCACGTAATCCAGCATCCCGTCTTTGTCTACATCCGGGATGTCCTTGCCGTGGGCGCGCATGATCTTAATGTACTCCGCCAGGCTGACGCCGGAAATGTACACGCTGGTCCATGGGATGAAGGACGTGTCGCCGTGCTCGCCGAACACATAGGCGTGGATGTTCTTCTGGGCAATCTGAAGATGCTCGGACAGCCCGCAGCGCAGCCGCGCCGTGTCCAGCAGGGTCCCGGAACCGATGATCTGGTTCTCCGGCAGGCCGGAGATCTTGGTAAACACGTAGGTCATGATGTCCACCGGGTTGCTGACCAGTATGTAAAGCGCATGCGGAGCCGCTTTTACGATCTGCGGCGTGATGGTTTTCAGAATGTCCACGTTCGTCTGGGTGAGCTCGATCCTGCTCTGCCCCGGCTTGCGCGCGATGCCCGACGTGATGATGACGATGTCGGAATCTTTCGCGTCCGCGTAGTCCCCGGAGACAATAGAGATGGGATCGCGGAAGCAGGTGCCCTGCTCGATGTCCATAACCTCTCCGTCCACCTTTTCTCTGTTGATGTCGATCAGCACCAGCTCCGATGCCAGGTCGTCCTGGGAAAGGGTATACGCAATGGTAGAACCTACGCTTCCCGCCCCGATAATCGTAATTTTTGCACTCATTTGCTGCTCTCCTTCCTTTTAATTGTTATTTTTTTAACAAAACATTTTAAAAAAACAATATATAGTATTGATGTCAAATGTCAGTATACCACAATGTGTGCTCTCTTTCAACTAGAAAATAAAATAAACGGCAGGCAGGGATGCCACGAAATGCCTGGCAGGCTGCCGCAGATTCGCTGTCCGCTCATCTTCGTTACACCTGTCTGCCTGCGGCGGACTGCGTCCGTCTCAGATCAGACAGCTGTCTCAGATAGGCGGACAACCAGACTGCGGCAGCCTGTCAGACACATTTTGCAGCAGTCCCCGGTTAGACGGCGGACGGCTCTTTGTCGGACGCGCGATATAAGATCGCCTCCGCCTCCCGCATCCCGTCCGCGAACGCCCGCACTTTCACACGCGCCGCCTCTTTTCCGACGCGCACCGCCACATCCGCGCGGCCCCGGAACAGGTGGATCTCCCGGTTCTGATACGGCTCGTGGCCCATGATATCCCCGTTGTCCACGCCGATGATCTGCGCGTCCCCCTCCACGGCAAAGCGGACCATGGCGCTCTCGCGAAAGACCGGGGTTCCGTCCTCGTCCCGCGCGCGCACCTTGAGCAGGAAGGTCTGCTCCCCTTTTGTCCCGAGCCGGATCTGCGGCCGGTCGAAGGCGAGCTCTACCGCCAGGCCGGCCGTGCGCACCGTGTGGCTGCACACCTTTTGGCCGTCCCGCTCTCCCTCCACGGTAATCTCTCCCCTGGTGTACGGCAGGCACCCGGTCACGATCCCGTTCGGATAATCCGACGGCCTGCGACTGAACAGCACGTTCCCGTTTAAGGCGACCGTCACCTTGTCGCAGTTGGTGGCGATAAGGAACGGCACCACCGCCTTTGTGATCTGCGGGAAATCCCAGTGGGTCACGTAGGGAGGCATATCCCAGTGCTCCTTCACACCGGCGTCGCGCAGGGAGCCGTCCAGCACCGCGAAATGCACGAAGGGTTCCTCCTGCCACAGGCTGCGCAGCAGGTACGCGCCCGTTTTCGGCTCGCCGTCGCTGGTAAACAGGGCACCGGCCCATCCCTTTGCCGGCCAGCCCATGGATTCGCCCAGATAGTCGAAACCGGCCCAGATCATGCCGCCCAGCACGCCCTCGTGCTCCCGGACCACCTGGTAGGGGATCGACTCCGTGTAGCTCTGCAGGGGCATGGGATAGCCGCTGAAATACTGGTAAACCTCCGTGCCCAGTATGGGCGTATCCGGGATGCACTTGCGGATCAGCGCGTACCAGGGCTCCTGGTAGTTGCAGGCAAACACGTCCACGATGTCCGCGATCCTGCGCATCACGTCCATCCGGTAGGCCAGGTCGTAGATCTCGTTTTCATCCACCTCGTCCACGAATTTCTGGATGTCCCGGACCTGGGAGATGTCCACGTCCGTCTCCCGCTTAAAATGCGGGCTTAAGGCGCAGGACACGGGCCTTGTGCCGTCCAGCGCCCGCACCGCCCTGCAGTGGGCCTCCATGCGCTCCAGCATGGGCGAAAGTCCCTGAAATTCCACCTCGTTCCCCACGCCCCAGAACAGGATGCACGGGTGGTTCCGGTCGCGCTTTACCATGCACGCGATGTCCCGCTCCCACTCTGTCCGGTAGTACCTTCCGTAAGCGCCGCCGGTCCACTTGTCGAAACACTCCTCGTACACATAAAAGCCCAGCTCGTCGCACAGATCCAGAAACTCCGGCATAAAAATGTGGTGGGACGGGCGTATGGCATTGCAGCCAAACTCCTTTAAGAGCAGCAGCCGCTCCCGCCAGATCTCCGCCGGGACGGCCGTCCCGAAGCAGCTTATGTCCTGGTGCACGCACACGCCCTTCAGCTCCGTCTTTTTCCCGTTCACAAACAGTCCGCGGGCAGTTGCCTCGACGTCGCGGATGCCGATGCGAAACTCCACGCAATGCCCGCTGCCCGCAAGGCGGATGCACAAAGGCCAGAGCACCGGGTTTTCGGCGCTCCAGCGGCCCGCCTGCTCCGCCTGCAGGACCAGCCTGCGCCGTCCGGCCGCGCGGTACGTGCCCGCATCCGTTTGCAGAACCGCCTCCGCCTCCAGATCGGTGCCGGTGTCGATGTACACGGTTCCGCCCTTTGTCGTGACCGCGATGTCCTCCCTCTCCAGGTGCTCTTTCGGCAGCGCCTCGAACCAGGCCCTGCGGTAGATGCCGCCCCCGCTGTACCACCGGTCCGCCGGCGCGTGCGTGCTGTTTGCGCACACTAGGATCTCGTTTTCCCCGGCCTTAAGCCAGGGCGTCACATCCAGGAAAAAGCTGCTGTACCCGTATTTTCTGCCCCCGGCGGCATGGCCGTTCACCCACACCGCGCTGTCCTCCATGACGCCGTCAAAATACAGGCGGCACACGCCGTCCGCGGGCAGTTCCTCCAGCGGGAGCACACATCGGTACCAGGCCTTCCCGAAGCGGTTCCGAAACCCCTGGGGGCCGCCCTCCTCCATGTCTTTGTCAAAATTTTGGCCGATCACCCAGTCGTGGGGCACCCGCACCTCCTGCCAGCCCTCGCGGCCGAGGGGCGCTTCCTCCCCCAGGGCAAACTGCCACTTTTCCAGCTGCACCGTCTTCTGTTCCATGTTCCGCCATCCTTTCCGTTGTCTTTTGCTTCCCCGCGCTGCCTTTCGGTTTTCGCGCGCCGCCTTTCAGTTTTTCCGCTCCGTCTTTTGCTTTTCCGCGGCGTATTTTCTGTTTTCACACGCCGCATTTTCGGCTTCCCCGCGCTGCCTTTCGGTTTTCCCGCTCCGTCTTTTGCCTTCCCGCGGCGCGGCTGCCCTCGCCTGTTTTCCCCTTAAAATGGCATTTTTCGCGCGTCCCGCCGACTCTGTAACCATTATAGCCCAGAGCGCCGCGTTTGGGAATCCAAAAATTTTTGAGGATTTTTGTTGATTTTATTGCGTTATCATGTATAATAACCTAAAGAGGCAGATTTTGCTATTTGCCCGGCAAGAAAAAAATATAAAGAAAGAGGTTATATGACATGGCAGAGATCAATTTGAGCAAGTACGGCATTACCGGAACCACGGAAATCGTGCACAACCCTTCTTTCGAATTTTTATTCGAAGAGGAGACAAAGCCCGGTCTGGAAGGCTTTGAAAAAGGACAGGTAAGCGAACTTGGCGCCGTAAATGTTATGACCGGCATCTACACGGGTCGTTCGCCGAAAGACAAATTCATCGTTATGGACGAAAATTCCAAGGACACCGTATGGTGGACCACGCCGGAATATCCGAACGACAACCACCCGGCTTCCGAAGAGACCTGGTCTTCCGTAAAGGATCTGGCGATCAAAGAGCTCTCCAACAAGAGACTTTTCGTGATGGACGCTTTCTGCGGCACCAACGCGGATACCCGCATGGCCATCCGTTTCATCATGGAAGTGGCATGGCAGGCTCACTTTATCAAGAATATGTTCATCCAGCCCACCGAGGAGGAGCTGAAGAACTTTGAGCCGGATTTCGTTGTCTACAACGCTTCCAAGGCAAAAGTGGAAAACTACAAGGAGCTTGGCCTGAATTCCGAGACCGCTGTGGTATTCAACATCACGAGCCGTGAGCAGGTTATCCTGAACACCTGGTACGGCGGCGAGATGAAGAAGGGCATGTTCTCCATGATGAACTACTATCTGCCCTTAAAGGGTGTTGCCTCCATGCACTGCTCCGCGAACACGGATATGGACGGCAAGAACACCGCCATCTTCTTCGGCCTTTCCGGCACCGGCAAGACCACCCTTTCCACCGACCCGAAGCGTCTGCTCATCGGCGACGACGAGCACGGCTGGGACGACAACGGCGTGTTCAACTTCGAGGGCGGCTGCTACGCGAAGGTTATCAACCTGGACAAGGATTCCGAGCCGGATATCTACAACGCCATCAAGCGCAACGCTCTGCTTGAGAACGTGACGCTGGATGCGGACGGCAAGATCGACTTCAACGACAAGAGCGTGACGGAGAACACCCGCGTATCCTACCCGATCAACCACATCGAGAAGATCGTTCGCCCGGTTTCCGCAGCTCCCGCTGCAAACAACGTGATCTTCCTCTCCGCGGATGCGTTCGGCGTGCTTCCTCCGGTATCTGTCCTGACTCCGGAGCAGACCCAGTACTACTTCCTGTCCGGTTTCACGGCAAAGCTGGCCGGTACGGAGCGCGGCATCACAGAGCCGACACCCACCTTCTCCGCCTGCTTCGGCCAGGCGTTCCTGGAGCTGCATCCCACCAAGTATGCGGAAGAGCTGGTTAAGAGAATGGAAAAGAGCGGCGCGAAGGCTTACCTGGTGAACACCGGCTGGAACGGCACAGGCAAGCGTATCTCCATCAAAGATACCCGCGGCATCATCGACGCCATCTTAAACGGCGACATCGAGAAGGCTTCCACCAAGAAGATCCCGTACTTCAACTTTGAAGTGCCCACCGAGCTTCCGGGCGTGGACACCAACATCCTCGACCCGCGCAACACCTATGCGGATGCTTCCGAGTGGGATAAGAAGGCGAAAGACCTGGCTCAGAGATTCGTGAAGAACTTTGCAAAATACGAGAGCAACGCGGCCGGCAAGGCGCTGGTTGCAGCAGGCCCGCAGCTGTAAAGAAAAAACAGATTTTCTCAATAGAAAGAGCGCTGTCCGAGTGGCAGCGCTCCTTTTTTATATGCAGATACAGCGGACATCATCCGCGTCCGCCGCGTCCTACGGCAATGTTTCCCGCAGCACCCGCAGGGCGTTCCCGCCCCACATTTTATCCAGCGCGCGCTGCGGCATCCTGTGCTTTCTCAGCGCGTCCGACAGCAGGCGCATATCCTGCGTTCCCGCGATCTGCAGTTTCCCCCGGATGCCGTCAAAATCCGTTCCGACCGCCAGCACGTCCTCCCCGCCTGTGCGGTAGATGTGCAGGACATGGCGCAGCATATCTGAGATCCGGCTCACCGAAGAACCCTCTTCCAAAAACTTGGGACAGAAATTGAGTCCGATCACGCCGCCCTTTTCGGCCACCGCGCGGATCATCTCATCCGTCAGGTTTCGCGGATGGTTTGTCACTGCCCTGGCGTTGCTGTGGGAAGCGATGAACGGTTTTTTACAGACGCGCGCCACATCCCAGAACCCGCCGTCCGACAGGTGGGACACATCCACCAGGATCCCCAGGCGCTCCATCTCCTCCACCGCCTCAAATCCAAAAGGCTTCAGCCCGCTGTTCATGATCCGGGTCCGTCCGGAATTGGGGAAGCCGATGGCGTTCTCATAATTCCAGGTAAGCGTGACCAGACGGATGCCCCGGTCGTAAAAATGACGCAGACGCTCCAGGCTTTTCCCGATGGGAACCCCGTCCTCCAGGGTAAGCAGCGCCCCGACCCTGTCTTCCCGGGCGCAGCGCTCCAGATCGGAAAAGCTCCGAACGTGAACCATCCGGCCGCGGCACGCCGCAAGCTGCCGCTCAAACACATCGATCCTGCGGTTTGCCATACAGAAGGCCGCACTCTCCCGCACGGGCCCTGGGATATATCCCGTGTGGAAGAAAGTGGAAAAGCACTGCAACAGGCTGTCCTCTTTTTGCAGCCGCGCCAGGTCCACGCTGTACGGATTTTCCGCCAGCGTGCCCCTGTGCAGCGGCCCGGAAAGTTTTCCAATGGTATCACAGTGAAGATCGATCAGGCGCATCGCTATCTCCCGAATACTTCCGCGCAGCCCTTCAGCCGGCTGATCACATCGATCTGCTGCGGGCAGGCGCCCTCGCACTGGCCGCAGGCGATGCAGTCGGAAGCAGCGCCGCCGTTGGCGACGGCCTTCTCATAGTCTCTTCTGCCCTCCTCGAGCTGACCCCACACAAGCTGCTTATTTCTGGCCGCGAAGATCTCCGGGATGGGGATCTGCTGGGGACAGCCGTCCGTGCAGTAATGGCAGGCCGTGCACGGGATCGACTTCACCCCGTTCAGAACCTCCTGCGCTTTCTTGATCGCCTCCTGCTCCTTCTCATTCAGCGGCTGGAACTCTTTCATATAAGAAAGGTTATCCTGCATCTGCGCCACATTGGACATGCCGGAGAGCACCGTCAGAATGCCGTCCAGGGAAGCCGCGTAGCGGATGGCCCAGGACGCGAAAGATGCCTTCGGATCCGCCTCTTTTAATATGTTTTGCACCTCTTTGGGCGGATCCGCCAGCGCGCCGCCCTTTACCGGCTCCATGACCACAATAGATTTCCCGTGCTTTCTGGCCACCTCATAATTCTGCCTGGATGTGACATTGGGGTTCTCCCAGTCCGCATAATTGATCTGGAGCTGCACAAATTCCGCGTCCGGATGCGCCGTGAGGATCTCGTCCAGAAGCTCCGGCGTGGAGTGGAAAGAAAATCCCCAGTGTTTGATGAGGCCCTTCTCCTTCTGTTCTCTCACAAAATCCCAGATGTGGTACTGATCATAGGTCTTGTAATTTCCCGCCTGCAGGGCGTGCAGCAGATAATAGTCAAAATATCCCGCGCCCGTGCGCTCCAGGCTGATATAAAACTGCTTCTTCGCGCCCTCCTCGCTTCCGGCCTGCTGCCAGGCGCAGAGCTTTGTGGCAAGCGTGAAGCTCTCGCGCGGGTAACGGTCCACCAGGGCCGCCTTCGCCGCTTTCTCGGAATCGCCGCCGTCGTACACAAACGCCGTGTCAAAATAGGTAAGCCCGGCAGCCATGAAAAGATCCACCATCTCTTTGGTCTGCTCAATGTCGATCTTGCCTGCGCCATTCTTCGGCAGGCGCATCAGTCCAAAGCCCAGTTTCGGTGTGTCCGCTCCAAAATAAGATCCCATAGTAACGCTCCTTTCTCTTTTATCTTATGACCGGCCGCCTTTTCGCATGCTGATTTTGCACGGTCCGGCAGCCGGAAGTTACCTCAGTTTTTTGCGCTCCTGCGCTTATTTTTCTCATAGATGATGAGCATGCCTTTTAAGAGCAGTTCCTCGTCCAGCAGGATTTTACTGCGGCACATAGGCACCACCTTGCGCGCCAGCCCGCCGGTGGCTATGACCGTCGCCTTCTGTCCCAGCTCCTCCTCCACGCGGCTGACAATGCCGTCGATGATCGCGGCGTTGCTGTTTAAGATGCCGCTCTGCATACATTCGACGGTGTTTTTCCCGATGATCCTGCCGGGGTTCTCCAGGCTCACGCCCTGCAGCTGCGAGGCATGCCCCGTCAGCGCCTCTAAGGAGACCATGATGCCAGGATAGATCAGGCCGCCAATGTAGTTTTTCTTTGCGTCGATCACGGAGGCCGTGGACGCCGTCCCAAGGTCGAAGATGATCTGGGGCACCGGATAGTGGACAATGCCCGCCACGGCTCCCGCCACCAGGTCGCTTCCCAGCTGATCCGGAAAATCGATGAGGATGTTCAGACCAGTTTTCAGGCCGGGCCGCACCACCATCACTTCCCTGTGCAGGATCTTCTCCGCGGCATATTTCAAAATATCGGTAATCTGCGGCACCACAGAGCAGACGATGCCGCCCTCCACTTCATCCGGGCGGATGCCGTAAATATCCAGCACGTTCTTGATATCCACCGCATACTCCAGCTCCGTGCGCGTCCTTACCGTGGACACCCGCTCGATAAAATAGGTCCTGTCCCGGTCTATCCCGCCGATGACGATATGTGTGTTCCCGATATCAATTGCAATGATCATAGTTTCCTCCGCATTTATGCATCTTTCCTAAGCACTTTCAGCAGCACGCGCCCGATCGCTGTCACAAGCACCGCCGCCGCGATGGCCTCCGGGATGCCGGACGCCGTTACCGTGCCCATGATCAGGCCGAACACCGCGCTCAATGCGACTTCCCTGGCCTGGGCATACTGCTCCGCAAACAGAAAGTAAATGCTCCCCATGACAAACACGGTGTTTACCATGGAACCCAGGAATCCAGTGATCGCCAGCGCCGGATAGACATTTAGCTTCAGCTTTTGAAAAAGGATCCACAGCCATCCCGCGATCACGCCGATCATGATCCTGCAGCCCACGGAAATCCAGATCGTCTTCAATGCGCTGATCAGGCCGCTGCTCAGAAATGGCGAAAATGCAAAGGAAAGCAGGGTGGGTGCCACGGTGTTGCTGATGAGGGAGCAGACGCCGAAGGTGGCTCCCAGGATCGCGCCTGCCAGCGGTCCCAGAAGAACCGCTCCGATGATGACCGGAATGTGCACGGTAGTCGCTTTGATGATGGGGAGTTGGATCATCCCCAGAGGTGTGTTTGCCAGAAGGATCACGATGGCGGCCATCAGGGCCACGCTCACCATCCAGCGCGTGTCTTTGCTGCGTTTTTTCATGTTCTTTTCCTCCTTGTTATCGCTCCTTTTTTGCGATGCAGTTTTCTGCGAAAATTGCACCTGCCTGGGCACGATTTTCTGCGGAAATCGCCTCGGCCTGGGCACGATTTTCTGCGAAAATCGTCTCGGCTTGGGCACGATTTCCTGCGAAAATCGTGCTATGGGATACAACACTTGGTTGTCGGCCCGTTTTACATCCGGGCACAGATGTATTCCAGAATGCGAGCGGCTACCTCCTCCTTGCTCTGCAGTGGGAGTGAGATTTCCTCATTCTGGGTAATCAGGGTTACCACATTGGTATCTGTGCCGAAGCCAGCGCCCTCTGTTTTCAGGTTGTTGGCGACGATCATGTCCAGATTTTTCTTTGTGAGTTTTTCCCTGGAATTACCGATCATATGCTCTGTCTCCATGGAGAATCCACAGAGGAATTGTCCCGACGGCTTGTGCGCGCCGAGATATTTTAAGATGTCGTCCGTGCGCTCCAGCGGGATGGACAGCTCGCTGTCCGATTTTTTTACCTTCTCCTCAAACACGATGGCCGGACGGTAATCCGCCACAGCCGCCGCTTTGACGACAATGTCCTGCTCCGGCGCGAGGGACACCACCGCGTCGAACATCTCTTTTGCGGTGGTAACCGGTACGGTTTTTACAAACAGCGGTGCCGCAAGGGCCGTCTGCCCGGAAACCAGCGTGACCTGCGCCCCCATAAGGGCCGCTGTTCTGGCCAGGGCGTAGCCCATTTTCCCGGAGGAGTGATTGGTAAGGTACCGCACCGGATCGATCGGCTCCTGTGTGGGGCCGGCCGTGACCAGCACCTTCTTTCCCTGCAGGATTTTGGGAAATGCGATCTCTCTTTGAATATAGGAAAGCAGCGTCTCCGGTTCCGGCATCTTTCCCGCTCCCACGGAGCCGCAGGCGAGATATCCCACGGCGGGGTCGATCACTTCCCACCCGTACTTTTCCAGCACCCGCAGATTGTCCTGCACGACAGGATTCTCATACATATTGGTGTTCATGGCGGGGGCGATCAGCTTTTTGCATCTGCAGGCCAGGGTCGTGGTGGTAAGCATATCGTCCGCGATCCCATGGGCCAGTTTGCCTATCACGTTTGCGCTGGCCGGCGCGATCAGCAGAACGTCCGCCCTCTCTGCTATGGACACGTGCTCCACCTGAAACTCAAAATTGCGGTCAAATGTGTCCACCAGACACTTATTGCCGGTAAGAGTCTCAAAGGTAACGGGCGTGATAAACTGGCAGGCGTTCCTGGTCATCAGCACATGCACGTCCGCATGCAGCTTTTTCAGGGCGCTTGCCAGGCTGGCGATCTTGTAGGCGGCTATGCTGCCGCTCACTCCGAGAAGAACCGTTTTGCCGCTGAGCATATCTGAATATCCTCCGATCCGGAAAATGAAAACCATGTTGTCCGCCCTGCATCAAAATTATTTTCCAACTTCACAGAGATCGCGTGAAGGATGCAGACGCGGATCGGTTTCTTCAAAAATTATAAGCGATTTCACTGCAAAATGCAAGTGCTCCGCTTTTGTTAGAGATTCCATCCGCCCTTATCAGCCAAGTTCTCAATCCTGCCTTTTTCCTCCGTACCAAATGTCATTTCCAGAAGTTCCACCGCAATCTCTTTGATGCACACCCTCATCAGGTTATCCTCAGCATCCTCCTTTGAAAGCAGGTTCATGCTTCCTTACCAGACGATTTCTTGATCGATCACAGCATAATGCTCACAGGTATCTTCAAGCATCCGAATTTCAAATTTCTTAGGTGGCTTCAAACTCAAATCCATCCACCTCCGCTCAGCATGTTCTGCAAATATGGATCCGCCCCATACCTTCCTTCCAGGTACTGTTTATCAAATGCTGCTGTGCTGTTTATTCTCTCATTATCCTCTCGTCGGATTTCATAGAGAGAATAAATCTGGCTGCTGTGCCGTTCATTCAGCGCTGCAAACCATATTTCATCTCTCCTGAATATGGTATTTTTCATTGTAGCCATATCATGGGATGTAAAAAGGAGTTGTGCCCCATATTGATTGATTTTCTTATTTTTGAACATCGATATCACATATCTCAAAAGCTTTGGATGTAATTTTGCATCAAGCTCATCAATGATCACAAGCCTTCCTTCCCGCAGTGCAACAAGAATAACCGGAAGCGCCGCAATGAGCTTTTTGGTGCCCTCAGATTCGTGATCAAAAGATAACTCATACTTCTCGCCCTCGATTGTCCGTACCGTATACAATTTTTCTTCCTTCTCATCGAACCTGTAATCCTCTACATCAATCCCCATTTCATTTAATAATAGTAAAATCTGGTTCTTGGTTTTGATATCATCCGAAATCATGATCCGCATTTCTGCCGTCGGATTTCCGTAATTGCGGATAATACAGGACTCAAACCACTCCTGGACTTCCACAATCACAGGGATATTGTAATTGATAGCCAGGAAGGATAAATAGGGCATTCTCCCATTAACCCTGATATTCACATTCTCCTTGTTCAAAATATTCCCCAGGGTGATTTTTTCCCCTTCCCGGTAAAAAATGTGCGCCGGCTTTTTCCCTCCGATGGTTTTTCGATCTAATGTTTCTGCGGATATTTCATCCTTCCATACTGCCAGATAATACCGATACTCATATTTCTCTGTCCTAAAAAAAATTTCAAACTCTGTAGGCTCTTTGCTGGAAACGGCATCAAATAGAAAAGGTTCTGCTGCAGTCCTTTGCTGCACAATAATATGACTTCTGGTACTTCCCAGGTCATGGATCGGCTTAACTACCGTCGTGATGAGACAGGATAATGCTCTGATCAGATTGGTCTTTCCACCGCCATTAGGTCCATATATAACGCTGACTGGCAAAAGGGCACTGCATTTTTCTTTTATAATTAAGCTATCTTTAAACTCCGGAATCGCCGCTGCCTGCAAATCAAAGGTAGTTTCTTCCCTATAGGACATAAAATTCTGAAATGAAAACTGGCAAAGCATTTTACCATCTCCTCTATTTCTATCGTGCTCACTATCCACTCATTTATCTATTCATCTTACGCATTCACTATATCACTATTTTATCTATATTTCAACTTTTATATTCGATATTCGAAAAATATTTTTTTATTTTCCATA
>CANRIR010000025.1 GCA_947630735.1 uncultured Marvinbryantia sp. | reverse complement strand
AAGTATTGACAAAAAAATTTCCGCGAACCACAAGGGTTTGCGGATGATTTGCTTACATGAAAACTTCGGAACTCAGGCGAGGAGTAAGATGCGGGCCCGCCGTCCGGGCGAAAGCCGGGGAAAGTCAGGGCAGCGAAAAAACTGCTTGCTTTTTTGGATGGGGCATGGTAAAATTATCTACGTTGTGAGAAAATGAGATGGTCCTCTGTTACGATCCCGTATTAAGAACATCAATGAGATGAAGGAGGCACACAATGCAGGAAATTATCAAAAACATTGAAGCGGCCCAGTTAAAGGCGGAAGTTCCGCAGTTCAGCGTGGGCGACACCGTGAGAGTTTACGGCAAGATCAAAGAGGGAAACCGTGAGCGTATCCAGGTGTTTGAGGGAACCGTATTAAAGAAGCAGGGCGGGAGCTCCCGCGCTACCTTTACCGTGAGAAAGAATTCCAACGGTGTGGGCGTGGAAAAGACATGGCCCCTGCACTCTCCGAACGTGGAAAAGGTGGAGGTTGTCAGACGCGGTAAAGTAAGACGCGCGAAACTGAACTACTTAAGGAACCGTTCCGGTAAGAGCGCAAAGGTAAAAGAGCTGGTTAGATAACACAAAACGAAGGGCTGTCGGCAGACAGCCCTTTTGGTCATATATCGGCATGTGGGGTAGAGATGAAAAAAGCAGTGAGAGGGGCCAGGAAAAGGCAGAAAGAAAAGAAGCCGTTTCAGGAGAGAATGAAAAATATCATGCTGTGGATCTTTGAGATCGCGGTGGTAGTCCTGTTTGCGTTCGTGCTCGTATATTTTTTCGGACAGTCGCGCATGAACGTGGGGCAGTCCATGGAGCTGACGCTGGCGGACGGCGACAGGGTGCTTTTAAATACCCTGAGTTACCGCGTGGGAAGCCCCAAGCGGAATGATATCGTGGCGTTCAAACCGAACGGGAGCAGCACCAGCCGCACGCACATCAAGCGCGTGGTGGGGCTTCCGGGCGAGACCATCCAGATCATCAACGGCATGATCTACATCAACGGGTCGGTCTATCTGGAGAAGGCGGACTATACGCCCATGAACGACGGCGGCCTGGCGGATGAGCCCATCACGCTCGGCGTGAAAGAATATTTTGTGCTGGGGGACAACCGCAACAACAGCGAGGACAGCCGGTATGCGGATATCGGGCTGGTGAATGCAGACTATATCGAGGGGAAAGTGTGGTTCCGCGTTTCTCCCTCCGATGCGTTAGGCCCGGTGAAATAAAAAGCGGGCGGAAGATCTAAGAACGCGGGAAAACCAAGAGGTGGCAGATGAATTATCAGTGGTACCCCGGTCATATGACAAAGGCAAAGCGTATGATGCAGGAGGACATTAAGCTCATAGATCTGATCATTGAGCTCGTGGACGCCAGAGTGCCGGCTTCCAGCCGGAACCCGGACATCGATGAGCTGGGAAAAAATAAATCCAGGGTCATCCTTTTAAACAAGGCGGATCTGGCGGACGAGGCGCGCAGTGCACAGTGGGCGGAATATTTCCGCCAGAAGGGATATTTTGCGGTGCTTTTGGACGCCCGCAGCAAAATGGGGATGGGCGGCCTGAACGGCGTCATCCAGGAGGCGTGCCGGGAGAAGATCGAGCGCGACAGAAAAAGAGGGATCCTGAACCGCCCGGTGCGGGCCATGGTCGCGGGGATCCCAAACGTGGGCAAATCTACATTTATCAACACGTTTGCGGGGAAGGCCTGCGCGAAGACGGGCAACCGCCCGGGCGTGACCAAGGGAAAACAGTGGATCCGGCTGAACAAGAGTGTGGAGCTTTTAGACACGCCCGGCATCCTGTGGCCCAAATTTGAGGACCAGACCGTGGGCATGCGCCTCGCGCTGATCGGTTCCATCCGCGATGAGATCCTGAACGCGGAGGAGCTGGCGCTGGAGCTCATCGGGTTTTTGAAGGCTTCCTATGCGGGCCTGATACAAAACCGCTATGGGTGCGCGGAGGATGCAGAACCTGCCTGTGTGCTCGGCGGGATCGCCGAAAGCCGCGGCTGTCTTTTGAAGGGCCGGGAGCTCGACTATCGGAAAGCGTCCGCCATCCTTCTGGATGATTTCCGGAGCGGGAAGCTGGGAAGGATCACTTTGGAGAACCCGCAGACTTAAGCATTGTTTGGCGGCCCTGCGGCCGCAGGTGGATAGCATGAAGAAAGATCGAAGGATCCCGGGTTTTCTCCTGGTTCTTTTGGCGGTGCCTGTCTTTGTGACTGCCCTGTCGTGGTTTGTGAAACCGACGATGGTGAAGGGCGATTCCATGCAGCCCACGCTGGAGGATGGGGACTGCCTGCTGATCGACAGATGGAGTTATCGGACAGGAGAGCCAAAACGGTTTGACGTGGTGGTGTTCCCCTATCCGTACAGGTCCGGCACCTATTATATTAAGCGCGTGATCGCCCTGCCGGGCGAGACGATCCGCATCAGCGGCGACGGGGACATCTATGTGAACGGCAGGGTGCTGATCGAACACTACGGGAACGGAGCCATCCAGGACGGCGGTCTGGCAGCCAATGAGATGACGCTGGGCGAGGACGAATATTTTGTGCTGGGGGACAACCGCAATTCCAGTGTGGACAGCCGGGAGCCGGATGTGGGAAACATCCGCAAGAGCGACATCGTGGGAAAGGGCTGGGTCTGTCTGTTCCCGTTTGAGAGATTTGGGGTGCTGGAATGACACAGGAAAAGATAAAGGACATTCGGGAAAAATTTGAGCGGGCGGATGCCGCAGATCTCGCGGAGCTGATCAGCCGGTACGAGCCGGACGAGCGGGCGGGCGTGGCCGCGCTGGTGGCTCGCGGAAGAAAGCGGCTTGCGAGCGGGCAAAAGGAGGAGGAGCGCCTGGATCACATGCTCCTCTATGAGCGAAAATACGCGGATTTTCAGGCCATCTGCGGGATCGACGAGGCGGGCCGCGGCCCGCTGGCGGGGCCCGTGGTGGCTGGCGCCGTCATTCTTCCAAAAGGATGCAGGATCCGCTATCTGAATGATTCCAAGCAGCTCTCCGCCAAAATGCGCGAGCAGCTTTTTGAGGAGATCATGGAGAAGGCCGCCGCAGTGGGGGTGGGGATGTCCTCCCCGGCCCGCATCGACGAGATCAATATCCTGCAGGCCACCTACGAGGCCATGAGAAAGGCCATCGGCGCGCTCGCGGTAAAGCCGGACATTTTGCTGAACGACGCGGTGACCATACCGGGCGTGGACATCCGCCAGGTGCCCATCATCAAGGGGGACGCCAAGAGCCTTTCCATCGCCGCGGCGAGCGTGATCGCGAAAGTGACCAGGGACAGGCTGATGGTGGAATACGACAAACAGATGCCGCAGTACGGGTTCGCCGGGCACAAGGGCTACGGCTCGGCCGCCCACATCCAGGCTATTCTGGAGTACGGGCCCTCCCCCATACACCGCAGATCGTTCCTCAAAAATTTTGTACGGGAGGAGAACCTGTGAATAAAAGAGCCCTGGGGTCCAGGCAGGAGGCGCAGGCGGCCGCATATCTGGAGGACTGCGGCATGCAGATCCTGGAGCGGAATTTCCGCACACGCACGGGGGAGATCGACCTCATCGCCAGGGACGGCGAAACCTTAGTGTTCGTGGAGGTAAAATACCGGGCGGACAGCGCGATGGGCTACGCCGCGGAGGCGGTGGACGCGCGCAAGCGGCAGCGGATCATCCGGACGGCCCGCTATTATCTGACGGGGCACGGCTGCGGCGCGGACGCGCCCTGCCGGTTCGACGTGATCGGGATCACGGGGGAGAAACTGGAATATATCCGGGACGCGTTCTGGATGTGACAATTTGCTTTTGGGAGGAGTTTGCGGGCATGGAATGGATCCGAAATGGAAAAGAACCGGTGCTGCGTGTGAACGAGCGGGACGGCCTGGTGTGGCTTACTTACCCCGCGCTGGAGGAGCAGACTGATTTTGTGCACGGGTTTTCCACACGCCTCGGCGGGGTCAGCACGGGACATCTGTCTTCGATGAATCTCAGCTTTTCCAGAGGGGACGACCCTGAACATGTGCGGGAGAATTTTCGCCGGATCGGCCGCGCGATCGGCTTTGCGCCGGAGGATCTCGTGTTTTCCGACCAGACCCACACGGCGAACGTGCGCGTGGTCACGCAGCAGGACAGGGGCAAAGGGTATCTGCTGCCGCGGGATTACACCGATGTGGACGGGATGGTCACAAACGTGCCGGGGCTCGTCCTCGCCACGTTTTTTGCGGACTGTGTCCCCTTATATTTTGTGGATCCGGTAAAGCGCGCGGCGGGGCTGTCGCACTCGGGGTGGCGCGGAACCGTGCAGAAGATCGGAAAAGTTACGGTGGAGACGATGGAGCGGGAGTACGAAAGCCGGCCCAAAGACATTCTGGCCGCCATCGGGCCGTCCATCTGCCGGGACTGCTATGAAGTGAGCGCGGATGTAAGAGAGGCCTTTTTGGCAGCCTTTGACGAGCGCGCCATGGGGCAGATCTTTCGCCCGAAAGAAAACGGGAAATATCTGCTGGATCTGTGGGAGGCGAACCGGCTCATCCTGCTGGAGGCAGGCATCCTTCCGGAACACATTTTTGTCACGGATCTTTGCACCTGCTGCAATGCCGGGCTTCTGTTTTCCCACCGCGCCTCGAAGGGCATGCGGGGAAACCTGGCAGCTTTTCTGGGGATCCGCGAATAAATCGACGGGGAAACCGCAAAAAAAGGGCTGCTGCAAAAATACCAGGCAATCTGCGTCAGGTACATTTTGCGGCAGCCCTTTCAAAAGAATGTGCAGGCGTCCGGCCTTGTCAGGACCGGGACGCTTCCTTATTGAACTGATGGAACCTGGATAAGAGCTGGTTGATCTTATCCGTGGGGGATATGACGTGCTCGATGGAGACGTCGTGGTTCAGCGAGTCGATGATGCTCGCCAGGAACCCCGTCATGTCCGCCTCCTGGTAATAGGGCTTCGTGAGAAGCTCCGGCGAGCGGTAGTTCAGATTGGTGGTAATGATCTTATAGAGATATCCCTTCTCATAGAAATCGTCAAATTTGTCGAATCCGTCCGTAAAGAGGCCGAAGGTGGTGCAGACGAACACGCGCTTCGCCTTCCGCTCCTTCAGCTGCTTGGCCACGTCCAGCATGCTCTCGCCGGAGGAGATCATGTCGTCCACAATGACCACGTCTTTTCCGCTCACGGAATCTCCCAGAAATTCGTGCGCCACAATGGGGTTCTTCCCGTTCACGACGGTGGAGTAGTCGCGGCGTTTATAGAACATGCCCATATCCACGCCGAGGATGGTGGAAAAATAGACGGCCCTGCTCATGGCCCCCTCGTCCGGGCTGATGATCATAAGGTGTTTGCTGTCGATCTGAAAATCCGGGGTGGACATCAGGATGGCCTTTAAGAACTGGTATGTAGGCATGAACGTGTCGAACCCGATCAAAGGAACCGCGTTCTGCACCCGCGGGTCGTGGGCGTCGAACGTCAGGATGTTGCTGACTCCCATGTCTGCCAGCTCCTGCAGCGCCAGGGCGCAGTCCAGGGACTCCCTGCCGGAGCGCTTGTGCTGCCTCCCCTCATAGAGGAAGGGCATGACCACGTTGATGCGCTTCGCCTTTCCATCGCTGGCGGAGATGATGCGCTTCAGGTCCTGAAAGTGGTTGTCGGGCGACATGTAGTTGGTATAGCCGCAGACCTTGTAGGTCAGACTGTAGTTGGTGACGTCCGCGAGGATGAACAGGTCGCTCCCGCGCACGGAAGAGTGGATGATGCCCTTGCCCTCACCCGTGCCGAACCGCGGGCACGCGCAGTCTACCAGAAAAGAATCACAGGCGTAATCCGCGAACCCGAAGCTGTCGGGCGGCATGGTGGGATTCTCATGGCGGTATTCCACCAGATGCGCGTTTACCTTTTCGGCAAAATCGCGGCATCCCTCCAAAGCGGCAATTTTCAGCGGAGCAAGTGGTGCAGTGTGACGCATTGGATCAAAATTATGTGACATGGCAGCCTCCAGACGAACCTGTGGTTCACGTATTTTCATTTTTAGCGGGCTTGTGCCCGGGGACAGATTCATTCCTATATAGATACAGTATAGTGACAAAAAAAACCTGCGTCAAGGAAATTTATTGCAATTTTGGACAGGATTTAGTATGATAAGAAAGTATGGAACGATCCAATATTGACGATCATGCGGCGGAGGAATGTGAGAATATGAAAAAGAACAGGCATATGATAAGCCGCGTGCTTCCGGGAAGCATTGCGGAGGAGCTGGAACTTCAGAAGGGGGACGAGCTTCTCGCCATAAATGGCCAAAAGGTGGAGGACATCCTGGATTACCGCTATCTGTGCAATGAGGAAGAGCTCACCGTCCTGATCCGCAGGGCGGACGGGGAGGAGTGGGAGCTGGAGATCGAAAAGGAGTTTGAGGAGGATCTCGGCCTGGAGTTTGAGAATGCATTCATGGACGACTACCGCTCCTGCTGCAACAGATGTATCTTCTGCTTCATCGACCAGATGCCGCCGGGCATGCGCAAAACGCTGTACTTCAAGGACGACGACGCGCGCCTTTCGTTTCTGCAGGGAAATTATGTGACCCTGACGAACCTGAGCGAGCGGGACATGGACCGCATCATCCGCTATCACCTCGAGCCGATCAACATCTCGTTTCAGACCATGAACCCGCAGCTGCGGTGCCGCATGCTGAACAACCGCTTTGCGGGCGAGGCTTTGAAAAAGGCGGACCGCCTGGCGCAGGCCGGCATTGAGATGAACGGGCAGATCGTGCTCTGCAAGGGCGTGAACGACGGGGAGGAACTGGAAGGATCCATCCGGCGGCTTGCTGAATACATTCCGTCCCTTCGCAGCGTATCTGTGGTGCCGGTGGGGCTTACCAGGTTCCGGGACGGGCTCTATCCCCTGGAGCCTTTTGAGCGGGAAGACGCCGGACAGATGCTGAAGATCATAGAGCGCTGGCAGGAGGAGCTGTACCAAAAGTACGGCACCCACTTTGTGCACGCGGGGGACGAGTGGTATCTGCTGGCGGGGCGGGAGCTCCCCTCCGAGGAGAGCTACGACGGCTACCCGCAGCTGGAGAACGGGGTGGGCATGATCCGCCTGTTTCTCTCAGAGGCCATGGAGGAGCTGGCGGCCCGGCAGGGGGACGGCAGGCGGCACGCCGTTTCCATCGCGACGGGGATCCTGGCGGCGCCCTATCTTCAGATGGTGATCGCGGAACTGCAGAAGAAATATCCGGGCGTTTCCGTGTCTGTCTATCCCGTGAAAAACGAATTTTTCGGAGAGCGCATTACGGTGGCCGGCCTTCTGACCGGACAGGACGTGCGCAGCGCCCTTCTCGGAAAGGAACTCGGCGAGCGCCTGCTGCTTCCGTACAGCATGTTCCGCAGCGGCGAGCAGGTGTTCCTGGACGATATGACCTTGGAGGACCTCAAGGAGGCCCTGCAGGTGGAAGCCTGTATTGTAAGATCAAGCGGAAAGGACTTTGTGCGGGCCGTGCTCCTGGAAGAACAGAGCGCCGGCGCAAAAGCACATTTGTATGAGGTGACAGAACGTGAGTAAACCGATTGTAGCGATCGTAGGAAGACCGAACGTGGGGAAATCCACCCTTTTTAACGCGCTGGCCGGAGAAAACATCTCCATTGTGAAGGACACGCCGGGCGTGACCAGAGACAGGATCTATGCCGACGTGGAGTGGCTGAACTATCAGTTTACTCTGATCGACACCGGGGGCATCGAGCCGGACAGCAGCGACGTCATTCTGGCGCAGATGCGCGAGCAGGCGCAGATCGCCATCGACACGGCGGACGTGATCATCTTCCTGGTGGATGTGCGCCAGGGCCTGGTGGACGCGGATGCCAAAGTGGCGGACATGCTCCGCAGATCCCGCAAGCCCGTGGTGCTCACGGTGAACAAGGCGGATCAGTATGAGAAGACCCTGCCGGATGTGTATGAGTTTTACAATCTCGGCATCGGCGATCCGGTGCCCATCTCGGCGGCCGGGAAGCAGGGCATCGGCGACATGCTGGACGTGGTGGTTGGCTATTTCCCGGACAGGGACCTTGTGGAGGATGAGGACGAGCGCCCGCGCATCGCGGTGGTGGGCAAGCCCAATGTGGGGAAATCGTCCATCATCAACCGGCTCATCGGGGAGAACCGCGTCATCGTGTCGGATATCGCGGGGACCACCCGGGACGCCATCGACACCGCCGTCCGCTGGGAGGGGCGCGAGTATGTGTTCATCGACACGGCCGGCCTTCGCAGAAAGAGCAAGATCAAAGAAGAACTGGAGCGGTACAGCATCATCCGCACCGTGACGGCCGTGGACCGGGCGGATGTGGTGGTGGTGGTCATCGACGCCGTGGAGGGCGTGACGGAGCAGGACGCCAAGATCGCCGGCATCGCCCACGACCGGGGCAAGGGCATCCTCATCGCGGTAAACAAGTGGGACGCCGTGGAAAAGGACGACAAGACCGTCTACAAATATACGGAGAAGATCCGGCAGACCTTATCCTACATGCCCTACGCGGAGATCCTGTTTATCTCGGCGCAGACGGGCCAGAGGCTGCCGAGGCTGTTCGGCATGATCGATATGATCATCCAGAACCAGTCCATGCGCATCGCCACGGGCGTGCTGAACGAGATCCTCTCGGAGGCGGTGGCGCTGCAGCAGCCGCCCTCGGACAAGGGGAAGCGCCTGAAGCTGTACTACATCACGCAGGTGGCGGTAAAGCCGCCCACGTTTGTGATCTTTGTGAACGACAGGGAGCTGATGCACTATTCCTACACGCGCTACCTGGAGAACAAGATCCGCGACACCTTCGGGTTCCGGGGGACGCCGCTGAAGTTTATCATAAGAGAGCGAAAGGACAGTGACAGATAAATGGGTATTCGGATCATCTGCCTGGTCATCGGCTATGCGTTCGGCCTGTTCCAGACCAGCTATATCATCGGGCGTCTGCACGGGATCGATATCCGGGAGCACGGGAGCGGAAACGCGGGAACCACCAACATGATGCGCACCATGGGCACGAAGGCGGGGATTATAACATTCTTCGGCGACAGCCTGAAATGTGTGTTCGCGGTGCTGCTGGTGCGCCTGCTGTTCCGGGGAGCGCACGCGGACATTCTGCCGCTTCTGTCCACCTATGCGGCGGCCGGCGTCATCCTGGGCCACAATTTCCCGTTTTACCTGAATTTCCGGGGCGGAAAGGGGATCGCGGCCACGGCGGGCCTTGCGGCGGTGCTGCACCCGGTCACGCTGATCTGCGGCCTGATTACCTTTTTCTCGGTGTTTTTTACGACCCATTATGTGTCCCTGGGCTCCCTGCTGATCTATGTGGGGCTTCTCATCGAGATCCCCGTCATCGGCCAGATGGGACTGCTGCACATGGAGCAGCCTCACCTCACAGAGATGTACGTCATCGTCTTTTTGCTGGCGGTGCTGGCTTTCTATAAGCACAGGGAGAACATCAGGCGTCTGCTCTCCGGCACGGAGAGAAAGACCTATCTGACCAAAAAGAGCGAGAGCTGAGAGAAAAGAGGGGTGTGTTATGGCAAAGACCGGCGTCATCGGAGCGGGCAGCTGGGGAGTGGCCCTGGCGGTCCTTCTGCACAGAAACGGCCATGAGGTCTGCGTCTGGTCCAGGTCCATCCAAAAGGACGGGACCGACAGGCTGCGGGAGAAGAAAAAACAGCTGTCCGATCTGCTCGGAGCCGAGCTGCCGGATGCGATCGATTTCACGGACGATCTTCGCGCGGCCGCGTCGGATAAGGATGTGCTGATCCTGGCGGTCCCGTCGCCACACGTCCGGAACACCGCGGCCATGATGCGCGGCATGCTTCCGGAGGGGCAGATTATCGTCAGCGCGTCGAAGGGCATTGAGGAGTCGTCCCTTCGCATCCTGACCGATATCATCGGGGAGGAGCTTCCCGGCGCGAACGCGGCGGTGCTCTCGGGGCCAAGCCACGCGGAGGAAGTGGGGAGGGGCCTTCCCACCACCTGTGTGGTGGGCGCGCGCGACAAAGAGACCGCGCAGTACCTGCAGAACCTTTTTCTAAGTCCGGTGTTCCGCGTCTACACAAGCCCGGACATGCTGGGGATCGAGCTGGGCGGCGCTCTGAAAAACGTGATCGCCCTGGCTGCGGGCACGGCGGACGGGCTGGGCTGCGGGGACAACACCAAGGCCGCCCTCATCACCCGCGGCATCGCAGAGATCGCCCGCCTGGGCATCGCCATGGGCGGACGGGCGGAGACGTTTTACGGGCTGACCGGCATCGGCGACCTGATCGTCACCTGCGCCAGCGTGCACAGCAGGAACCGCAGGGCAGGCTACTTGATCGGCCAGGGCTGTTCCATGGAGGAGGCCATGGCGGAGGTAAAGATGGTCGTGGAGGGGGTCTATTCCGCAAAGGCTGCCCTGGCGCTCTCACAAAAATACGGCATCGAGATGCCCATCGTGGAGCAGGTCAACAAGGTGCTGTTTGAGGGAAAGAACGCCAAAGACGCGCTGCGCGAGCTGATGCTGCGCGGCCCCAAGGGGGAGAGCGGCGGCGCGCAGTGGTAGCGGCCCGCAGTGAAAACCTTTGTGAAAATCATAGATTTTTCTTGACGGCCGTATGGCAATGGTGTATATTTTTACTGAACTGCTTTAAATCAGTAAAGCGGCAGTGAAAAACTATAGAAAAGAGGAGATTAAGATGAAAAAAGTGATTTCAAAAGTACTTGCAGCCGGTATGGCGGCATCCATGATCGCCGGACTCGGAACCGTTGCGAGCGCGGAAGACGACACCTTTACCGTAGGCATCTGCCAGCTGGTTCAGCATGAGGCTCTGGACGCAGCCACGCAGGGCTTCAAGGACGCTTTGACCGAGAAGCTGGGCGACAAAGTGACCTTCGACGAGCAGAATGCTTCCGGCGACCCGGCCACCTGCGCCACCATCGTAAATCAGTTCGTTTCCAACGGCGTTGACCTGATCCTGGCAAACGCTACGCCGGCTCTGCAGGCGGCAGTGGCAGGCACGGCGGACATCCCCATCCTGGGAACCTCCATCTCCGTGTACAGCGTTGCGCTGGATATCGACGACGCGGACTGGACAGGCGCGAGCGGCATGAATGTTTCCGGTACCTCCGACCTGGCTCCGCTTGATCAGCAGGCAGCCATGTTTGGGGAGCTGCTCCCGGATGTGAAGACCGTAGGCCTTCTTTCCTGCTCCGCAGAGGCGAACTCCGCATACCAGGTAGCCACTGTGAAAGCGGCTCTGGAAGAAGCGGGCATCACCTGCAAAGAATACACCTTCGCGGACACCAACGACATCGCGTCCGTGACCACACAGGCTGTCTCCGAGGTTGAGGCGCTCTACATCCCGACCGACAACGCGGCGGCTTCCAACACCGAGATCATCACCAACATCTGCGAGCCGGCAGGCATCCCCATCATCGCGGGCGAGGAAGGCATCTGCAAAGGCTGCGGTATCGCGACCCTGTCCATCAGCTACTATGACCTTGGCGTGACCACCGGCGAGATGGCCGCGGAGATTCTTGCGGACGGCGCTGACGTGAGCACCATGGAAGTGCGCTACGCACCGGAATTTGTTAAGAAGTACGTTCCGTCCAGATGCGAGGCCCTTGGCATCACCGTTCCGGATGACTACGAAGCCATCGAGGAGTAAGCTGCAGAGGCCAAGACAGAAGCATAACACAAACAGGAAGCTATGCGGACTGTTTCGGGCGCGGGGATTCCTGCGCCCGGGGCAGCCCGTACTTTTACATTTTGGATGAGCGGGGCATGCAAGCCGCCGCGCTTCCGAGACAGGAAAAACAGGAGGAATGGTCTGTGAATATTGGATCGCTTATCAACGCACTGCCGGGAGCCTGCGCCCAGGGACTGATCTGGGGCATCATGGCGATCGGAGTCTATATTACCTACAAAATCCTGGATCTGGCGGATCTGACGGTGGACGGCACCATGTGCACCGGCGGAGCGGTCTGCGTCATGATGATGCTGAGCGGCCATTCCCTGCCGGTATCTCTCATCTGCGCATTCCTTGTGGGTATGCTGGCCGGGCTCGTCACAGGCGTGCTCCACACGGCCATGGGAATTCCGGCCATCCTTGCCGGCATCCTCACACAGCTTGGCCTGTATTCCATCAACCTGCGCATCATGCTGGGCAAGGCGAACCAGGCCATCAATGTGAACAACTATCCCCTGATCGTTTCCCTGCGGAACATCCGCGGCGTGCCGATCTATAAAAACGCGATCTTTGTGGTCCTGATCTTTGTGGTCGTCATCATCGCCATCCTGTACTGGTTCTTCGGAACGGAGCTGGGCTGCGCCATCCGCGCCACGGGCTCCAACCCGAACATGTCCAGGGCGCAGGGCATCAACACCGACCTGAACAAGATCCTCGGCCTGATGCTCTCCAACGGTCTTGTGGCGCTTGCCAGCGCGCTTCTGGCGCAGTACCAGGGGTTCGTGGATGTGAACATGGGCCGCGGCGCCATCGTGATCGGCCTTGCGGCGGTCATCATCGGACAGGTCCTTTTCGGGAAGTTCGCCCGCAATTTTGCCTTCAAGCTGGCGGCGGTTGCACTCGGGGCCATCATCTACTACCTGGTGCTCCAGTTCGTGCTCTGGCTGGGCTTAAACGCCAACGACCTGAAGCTCCTCTCCGCAACCGTGGTGGCCATCTTCCTGGCTATCCCGTACCTGAAGAAAAAATATTTTACCAAGGTGAAAAAAGGGGGTTCCGGAAATGCTTAAACTAATTGGGATCAAAAAGACGTTCAACCCCGGCACCGTAAATGAAAAGAGGGCGCTGGTGGGCGTGGACCTCACCCTGAACGAGGGCGATTTCGTGACCGTCATCGGCGGCAACGGAGCCGGAAAATCCACCACGCTGAACGCCATCGCGGGCGTGTGGCCGGTGGACGAGGGCGAGATCATCATTGACGGCGTGAATGTGACCCGCCTGCCGGAATACAAGCGCGCGAAATACCTTGGGCGCGTGTTCCAGGACCCCATGACCGGAACGGCGGCCAGCATGCAGATCGAGGAAAATCTGGCGCTCGCTTCCCGGCGCGGCCTTCCCCGCACATTAAAGAGCGGGATCAACGCGGCGGAGCGGGAGCGCTACAAAGATAAGCTGAAGATCCTGGACCTCGGCCTGGAGGACCGTCTCACCACGAAGGTGGGCCTGCTCTCCGGCGGCCAGCGCCAGGCGCTCACGCTTCTGATGGCCACCTTAAAGAAGCCGAAGCTCCTGCTTCTGGACGAGCACACGGCCGCGCTGGATCCGAAGACCGCGGCCAAAGTGCTGGAGGCCACCGACAAGATCATTGCCAGGGACAACCTGACCGCCATCATGATCACCCACAATATGAAGGACGCCATCGCGCACGGCAACCGGCTCATCATGATGCACGAGGGGCGGATCATCTACGACGTGTCCGGCGAGGAGAAGAGCAGGCTGCACGTCTCCGATCTGCTTCAGAAGTTTGAGCAGGTGAGCGGCGATGAATTTGCAAACGACAGGATGATGCTGGCGTAAGGCGGGACCTGAACAGAACGGCAAGGGATTATCGCACGATAGTCCCTTTTTCTTGTCCGTATCTCCCGAAAAAAAGGAGAAAATTATATATTTATGCTGGATAGTATGTCAGTTATGTGCTATAATCCGTGTTGAGATAATTCTTAATTTATTGCCAGAAAGGTGGGTGAGCAATTGGAAAACTATACCAAGTATAAGTTAAAGGGAAACGACGAACTGGCAGCGCTGCTGGAGGGAAAGGATAACCTGTTCATCGTCGCCTGCAACAAATGCTTTAAGGAATTTGTGTCCATTGACGAACCGGACTGCGGCGAGTTTGCAAAGATCGCCGCGGAAAACAAAAAGACGATCACGGGCAGCATGACGGTTGATTTCTTGTGCAACACGACGCAGACTGCGCAGAAGATAGCGGACGCCATCCCAGAGGGGACAAAGAACATTGCCGTGGTTTCCTGCGGTCTGGGAGTCCAGATCATTGCGGATCTCACAAAGAAGCCGGTCATTGCGGCCGCCAATTCCCTGAACTACAGGGGACATCACGGCATGGCCCTCACAAAGAAGGCGTGCGACGCGTGCGCACAGTGTTATCTGAACATCACCGGGGGCATCTGCCCCATCGTGGACTGCTCCAAGAGCCTGGTCAACGGCCAGTGCGGCGGCGCGAAGAACGGCAAGTGCGAGGTGGACAGCAGCAGGGACTGCGCCTGGGAGAAGATATACCGGAGGCTGGAAAAACAGGGCCGTCTGCAGGAGTTCATCGATCAGCCCGTTCAGCTGCGGGACTATTCCAAAGTTGATTTCAAGTTTGTAAACGAATATGTAAGGTCCATCCGCGAGAACAGGCTGGACGGATATTACGGCGGCGTGCACCCGCTGGAGCGCAAAGAGCTCTCCGAGCACATAGCGCTCGTCCGGTTCCCGGATCCCGAGATTGTGGCGATCCCCATGTCCATGCACGCGGGCGCGCCTGCGAACCCTGTGGTAAAGCCGGGGGACGAGGTGAAGGTGGGCCAGGTGATCGGCGAGGCGGCCGGATTTATCAGCAGCCCCATCCACTCCAGCGTCAGCGGGACCGTCATCGCGGTGGAACCGCGTCTGCACCCCACAAGGGGCGACCAGATGACGTCGGTGATCATCCGCTCAGACGGAAAGAACACGCTGCACGGATCCGTGAAGCCGCATAAGACTCTGGAAGAGCTTACGCCGGACGAGATTGTGGGCATTGTCCGCGACAGCGGCATCGTCGGCATGGGCGGCGCGGGCTTCCCGGCTTCCGTGAAACTGAAACCCGCCAAACCGGTGGACACCATTTTGCTGAACGGCTGCGAGTGCGAGCCGCTCTTGACCGCGGACCACAGAGTGCTTCTGGAGTACGCGGACGATGTGATCTTCGGCCTGCAGGCGGTCATCAAGGCCGTGGGCGCCGAGAAGGGGATCATCGTCATTGAGGACAACAAGCCGGACGCCATCGAGCTTCTCACGGCGAAAACCGCCGGTTTCGAACAGATCGAAGTTTGTCCTGTCCGGACCAAATATCCGCAGGGCGCGGAGAAAATGCTGATCAAGCGCGTAATGGGAAGAAAGGTTCCCAGCGGCGGGCTTCCCGCGGATGTGGGGGTTGTGGTGAGCAACATCAGCACCGTGAAGGCCATCTCCGACGCCATTCAGACGGGCATGCCCCTGGTGGAGCGCGTGGTGACCGTGACGGGCGAACATATCAAGAACCCTGGCAACTACATTGTGAAGATCGGCACCAGTGTGAAGGAGCTGATCGAGCACTGCGGCGGCATCACCGGAGACGACGTGACCGTCAAGATGGGCGGTCCCATGATGGGCTTTACCCTGACGGATCTGGATGTCCCCGTCCTGAAGGGCACCAACGGCATCATCGCCGTAGATACCGACCACACGGAGCCTGTGGCGTGCATCAAGTGCGGGCGCTGTGTGGACGTCTGTCCCATGGAGCTGACCCCGCTTTATTTCCAGAAGTATGCGGACGAGGAGAACTGGCAGGGCATGAAGGACAGAAATGTCATGGACTGCATCGAGTGCCGGTGCTGCGAGTATATCTGCTCCTCCAAGATCCCGCTGGTACAGAAGATCAAAGCCGGAAAAACTGCAGTAAGGGGGATGAAGTAATATGCTGATCACCGAATTAAAATCCAGAGAGACGACCGCACCGCTGCTGGCGGGGAAAAAGGTTTTCATCATCAACTGCCACGGCTGCAGGGAGGTTCATTTTCCGGAAAAAGAGGCCGCAGGATATGACGCGGAGCTTTCCGCGGCGGGCCAGGTGACCGGGATCCTCACAACAGATTACATCTGCAATCCGGAAAACCTGAAGCTGCGCCTGGAAAAATATAAGAGCCAGATCGAGGCGGCGGATGTGGTGCTGGTGCGCTCCTGCGGCGTCGGCGTGCAGACCGTCTCCGAGTACCTGGAGGACAAGATCGTGTACGCGGGCTGCGACACCTACCCGCTGCCGGGACACCAGGGCGTTACCCCGCAGGAGTACAAGTGCGATCAGTGCGGCGAGTGCTACCTGAACATCACCGGGGGCATCTGCCCCATCACGGCCTGCTCCAAGAGCCTGGTCAACGGCCAGTGCGGCGGCGCGAAGAACGGCAAATGCGAGGTGGACAGCGAGATGGAGTGCGGCTGGGAGCGCATTTACAGGCGCCTGGCCATGCTGGGACGGCTGGACGTGCTGAAATGCCCGGTCCAGATCCGCAATTTCGCGACGGACGACGAAACAAGGCAACCGGAGGAAAGCAACCTTTAAAATATAAAGATGATTAGGAGTATGTAGAATGAAGATTACTGAATTATTTGATCGTGGTGAATTTGTTGTTTCCGCGGAAGTAGGGCCGCCCAAGGGCTGCCATATCGAACCGCTGCTGGAGGAGGCAAAAAAGTATCTGTCGGGAGTTACCGCGGTGAACGTGACGGACAGTCAGTCCTCCGTCATGCGCTTTGGCTCCCTGGCGACCTGCAAAGCGCTGAAGGATGAGGGCCTTCTTCCCATCTTCCAGATCACCTGCCGCGACCGCAACCGCATCGCGCTGCAGTCCGATATTTTGAGCGCGGCGTATTTTGGCATCGAGAACCTGCTCCTTCTGACGGGCGACCACACGAAGATGGGCGACCATCCTCAGGCAAAGCCCGTGTTCGACCTGGATTCCGTATCGCTCATCCACACGGTAAAACAGCTGGAGAGCGGCGTGGACCTGGGCGGAAACGAGCTGGTGGGCGAGCCCCCCAAATTCGCGAAGGGCGCCGTGGTGTCGCCGTGCAGCGACTCTGTGGACGCGCAGCTGGCAAAGATGGAGCGCAAGGTGGCCGCGGGCGCGGATTACTTCCAGACCCAGGCGGTCTATGAGCCGGAGAAGTTCATCAAATTCATGGAGAAGGCAAAGCAGTTCGGCAAGCCGGTGCAGCTGGGCGTCGTCATCCCGAAGAACGTGGGCATGTGCCGCTATATGAACAGCAACGTGGCCGGCATCCATGTGCCCGAGGAAATGATCGAGGAGCTGAAAAAAGACAAAGAGGCGACCAAGGCCGGCATCACCGGCGTGGAGATCGTCGCCCGCATCATCAAGGAGTGCAGGCCCTACTGCCAGGGCGTACATATCATGGCCCTCGGCTGGGAGAGCAAGATCCCGGGGCTTCTCGAGAAGGCCGGAATCTAAACAAAAAGACGACAGATAAAGACCCTGAGAAAGCAAAGCAGATGACCCGATATGGTTCGGATGACCGGACCGTATCGGGTTGTTTTTTTGCGCAAAAGCTTTTCACAAAAAAACATTTTATCGGTTGAGATTTTCAGGTCAATGTGCTATACTATCCCCATAGTGGGGATGTAAGTACAAGCCTGTCAAAAATTTAACAATATAAGGCGGAAAGGAGGGCAGAGGAATGCACATTGTAACAGATGAAAACGGCAATATCTGTCCGCACGCGCACACCCATGAACACGCGCACACGCACACGTATGAACACACACATGCGCATGAGCACGAGCATGGCCAGGAGGAGAACCACGAGCACTGTCACGAACACGGACAGGGCGGATGCTGCAGGGGACAGGAGCAGGGTTGCCACTCCCACGATCATGGGGATGAGGGGCACTGCCACGGCTGCGGCGGCCACGGCGGGGATCCATCTGCAGATAAGAATGCAGCCCTGCTGAAGTATATGCTGGACCACAACACCCACCACGCGTCTGAGCTCGACCAGATGGCGGACAAGCTCGCCGCGGAGGGCCATGCGCAGGCTGCGGAGCAGATCCGCAAGGCGGTGGATGAGTTCCAGAAAGGAAATCTCTATCTGAATCTGGCGCTGTCCCTGGTAAACGGGAACTAGCGGAGGAGAATAAAATATGTGTCTTTCAAAGGTTGTAAAAAAAGGCCAGCCTGACTGCGTCCTGCTGGAATACGTCAGCAAAATTGAAGTGGACGGAAACCAGATCACGCTCATCGACGTGATGGGCGAGCGAAGGACGGTGGAGGGCACCATCGCGATGGCGGATCTCACAGGCGGCCGGGTTGAGATTAACTGCTGACGGAAACATCCGGCAGAATAGCAAGGCAAGGGAGCGCGATGTTATGTCATTTACGATAGCGGTCGCCGGAAAAGGCGGCGTCGGGAAAACCACACTGTGCGGGCTGCTGATCCAGTATCTCTGCGAGAAGGGGAAATGCCCTGTCCTGGCGGTGGATGCGGATGCAAATTCCAACCTGAACGAGGTTCTGGGGGTGGAAGTGGAAATGACCCTCGGGGACGTGCGGGAGGAGGTTGCAAGGGCCGAGAACAGCACGGAAAATCCGATTCCCGCGAGCATGTCGAAGGCGGATTACATGGAGGTCATGTTCAACCGCTGCCTCATCGAGGACGATGATTTCGATATGCTGGTCATGGGCAGGACGCAGGGGAAGGGCTGTTACTGTTATGTAAACGGCCTTCTGCAGGCGCAGCTTCAGAAGCTCATGCCGAACTACCCGTATATGGTGGTGGACAACGAGGCCGGAATGGAGCACATCAGCCGCGGCATTCTGCCGAAGGTGGATCTGATCCTTCTGGTCAGCGACTGTTCCAGGCGCGGCGTACAGGCCGCGGGGCGGATCGCGGAGCTGATCCGCGAGTGCGAGATGACGCCGAAGACCCTGGGTCTGATCGTAAACCGTGCCCCAGACGGACAGTTGAACGAGGGCACGATGGAGGAGATCGAAAAGCAGGGCCTGAACCTGCTGGGCGTTGTGCCCCAGAATACAGAGGTATATGAGTATGACTGCGACGGGAAGCCGACGGTGCAGCTTCCGAAGGATTCCCCGGTGCGCACGGCGCTGTACGGCATACTCGACAAACTAGACATGTAAAGAACATTCACATGTATAAAAAACCCAATCTTAAGGAGGATATAATGGGAGACTTTAAATTAACATCAGTTGAGGAATTTGAAGCGGCTACAAACCGGCTGCTGGAGACCGGCAAGAAGGTAGGCGCGGACGGATGGCAGTACAGGGTGGCAAACCAGACGCCGCACTGTAAATTCGGCGAGACCGGTATCTGCTGCAGAATCTGTTCCATGGGGCCCTGCCGCATCACGCCGAAGGCTCCGAGAGGAATCTGCGGATGCGACGCGCACGGCATTGTGGCCCGCAACTATCTGCGGTTTACCGCGGGCGGCGCGGCGACACATTCCGACCACGGCCGTTCCATCTGCCACACGCTGTACTGCACGGCACCGGATGGAAACTACAAGGTAAAAGATCCGGAGAAGCTGATCCGCATCGCCAAAGAGTGGGGCGTGGAGACCGAGGGGAAGGACATTTACGATCTTGCCCACGAGGTTGCTTATCTTGGTTTGAGCGAATACGGCAAAGTGTTCGGCAACCAGAATTTCTTAAAGAGAGCCCCGGAGCACACCCAGGAGCTGTGGCAGAGAGAGGGGATCGCCCCGCGCGCCATCGACCGTGAGGTGTCCTGCTCCATGCACATGACCCACATGGGATGTTCCTCCAAAGCGGAGGCGCTGATCCGCCAGTCCTTACGCGCCGGTCTTTCCGACGGATGGGGCGGTTCCATGGCGGGCACGGAGTTCTCCGACGTGCTGTTCGGCACCCCGAAGCCCATCGACACGGAGGCGAACCTTGGCGTCATGAACGCGGACAACGTAAATATCGTGGTGCACGGACATGATCCGGCACTTTCCGAGATGATCTGCGAGTACGCGGACAGCCCGGAGATGATCGCTTACGCGAAGGAAATGGGCGCGAAGGGCATTACCATTTCCGGCGTCTGCTGTACCTCCAACGAGGTGGCAATGCGCCGCGGCATCCCCATGGCGGGCAACTTCCTCCAGCAGGAGAACGTGATCCTCACAGGTGCCTGCGAGGCCATCGTCGTGGACGTGCAGTGCATCTTCCCGGCACTCGGACCTCTGGCAAAGTGCTTCCACACCAAGTTTGTGACCACATCCGAGATCGCGCAGATGCCGGAATCCGATTATATCCGCTTTGAGCCGGAGAACGCCGGCGAGAACGCGAAGGCTATCGTCAAGCTGGCTATCGAGAATTTTAAGAACAGAAAGCCGGAACTGGTCCACATCCCGGATATGAAGCAGAAGGCCACCGTGGGCTATTCCTTCGAGGCCATCGTAAAGACTCTGGACACCGTTACCAATTCCCAGGTTGACGAGACCGGCACCACAAAGCCGCTCATCGACTGCGTGAAGTCCGGCGTTATCCGCGGCGCAGTGGCCATGGTAGGCTGCAACAACCCGAAGATCCGCCCGGACACCGCTCACATTGAGCTGATGAAGAAGCTGATCGCAAACGACATCATCATCGTGGCTTCCGGATGCGCGGCCCAGGCCGCAGCGAAGGCCGGCCTGATGGACAAGGCGGCGAAGGATCTGTGCGGCGCCGGTCTGAAGAGGGTCTGCGAGCTGGCGGACATTCCGCCCGTGCTCCACATGGGCTCCTGCGTGGACATCAGCCGTATGATGATCCTGGTGGCCGAACTGGCGAAGGATTCCGGCTGGAAGATCTCCGAACTCCCGGTGGTGGGCTGCGCTCCCGAGTGGATGTCCGAGAAGGCCGTGTCCATCGGCAACTACGTTGTCGCGACCGGCATCGACACCTTCCTGGGCGTTGACCCGTACATAAGCGGTTCCGATCAGGTTTACAAGCTGCTCACCGAGGGCGTGAGAGAGTGGGTGGAGGCCGCTTATACCATAGAGACCGACATCGACAAGCTGGTCGACAGGATGATCGACCGCATCGAGGAAAAGAGAGATGCACTGGGCATCTGATCTGAGTTTGCTATGAGGTGACGATTCCATGAAGATTGCTGTAACTGGAAAGGGCGGCGTGGGAAAAACCACGTTTGCCGCAACGCTTGCAAGGCTTTACGCGGATGAGGGAAGGCCGGTTCTGGCCGCGGACGTGGACCCGGACGCAAATCTGGGGCTTGCCTTGGGATTTTCGGAGGAGGAGCTGGACAAGATCGTTCCCATCACGAAAATGCGCAGGCTCATCGAGGAGCGCACGGGTGCCAACGCGGACAACACGTTTTTCCGCATCAATCCAAAAGTCAGCGATATTCCGGACACCTACGGGAAAGTCTGCAACGGAGTGAGACTTCTGGTGCTTGGAACGGTGGACACGGCCGGCAGCGGCTGTGTCTGCCCGGAACACGTCATGCTGAAGCGCATCATCAACAACCTGGTCCTGCACCGCGAGGATGTGGTGATCCTGGATATGGAGGCCGGCCTGGAGCATCTGGGCCGCGGCACCACCGAGGGTATGGATCAGTTTGTTGTGGTCATCGAGCCGGGGGCGCGGAGCATTCAGACCTATCAGAATGTGAAGCGGCTGGCATCTGGCCTTGGCGTGAAGCAGGTGCGTGTGGTTGCCAACAAGGTGCGGGATGAGAAAGACGAAGCATTCATTCGCGCGAAGATCCCCCAGGAGGATCTGCTGGGGTTTGTCCACTATGATCCGGACGTGATCGACGCGGACCGAAACGGTTCCTCCCCCTACGATTTCAGCAAAGCTGCGGTCGATGAGATCAGGGCGATCAAAAGTTTGATTGATAAGTCGGAGGCGTGACATCCGGTTTACCATATAAAAATGTAAAGAAGTGAGGCGAGAACTATGAGTGATTCAAGTTTACCCAAATTGGAGGTAGGCGACATTATCCAGGCATTGGACGGCGTGTGCAATTCCCAGGTGGACACGGCGGGTTCCACGAAACCGCTTTTGGAGTGCGTGGTCTCCGGCGTTCTGCGCGGGGCTGTGGTCATGCTGGGCACAGAGGGCTCTGAGGCGAGGGACACCGGCGAGTACGTGGCTCTCATGAAGAAGCTGATCGCCAGCGACATCGTGCTTCTGGCCATCGGATACCCGGTCTCCGTTGCGGCGGACGCGGGCCTGCTTGATCCGAAGGCGAAGGAACTCTGCGGCGACGGGCTGAAGAGAGTCTGCGAGCTTGCGCAGATTCCGCCGGTCCTTCCGTTAGGCGGGCTGGAGAACATCGGAAACGTGGTGACGATCGCGCAGGCGCTCTCCGGGGATTCGGGCCTTGCGGTGCACCAGCTCCCCGTGGTGGGATGCGATGCGGCCGGAGTGTCCAAACAGGCGGTGGAGCTCGGCAACACCTTTGTGGGGCTCGGCGTGGATACGTTCATCGGCATCCTGCCGTATGAGGGCTCTCTGGAGGACGTGGTCGCGGCCAGCGGCCTGGTGGACGGCGAGAACGCAAAGCACACCGTATCCGCAGATCTGGAGGAGCTTGGGGACGCGATCATCGCGGACATTGAGAAAAAGCGGAGCGCCATAGCAATCTGACAAATAGATAATGAAAATGTGGAGGTAGAAAAGTGACTTTATTAGATTTGATCTTTAACGGTAATGATACGGTTTACGAGCGCGTTGAGAAGGCGGTCAGCGAGGCTGTGGAAAAATACGGCACGGATAAGGCAGTCGCTTTCCCGGATACCGCTTACAGCCTGCCCAGCTACTACGCAATGACCGGCAACAAGGTGGCGAACCTTGGCGATCTGAAGGAAGCGATGGGCGTTGTGAAATCCATGATGACCAGAAACAAGAGACTGCACGACGGGTTCCAGTCCGGCTGGGCCACCCTGCTGTGCGCGGAGTTCTACGAGGCGCTGAAGTACATCGACGGCGCAAAGCCCTACGAGGCTCCGTACACCGGGCATCTGAGCGACGCCTACGTGCGTGAACAGGGCGTTCCCCTGGTAACCGGCGACATCCCCGGCGTTGCGGTCATCATCGGACCGGCTCCCACAGCGGAGCAGGGCGCTGCCCTGGTAAAGAGCTATCAGGGACAGGGCATGCTGGTCGCCATGATCGGCGGCGTGATCGACCAGTGCGTGGAGCAGGGCGTAAAGACCGGCCCCAACGTGCGTATCCTGCCGCTTGGCCAGGACATTTTAAGCGTTGCGCACGTGATCTCCGTGGCCGTCCGTGCGGCCCTGATCTTCGGCAACATCACGCCGGGCGACGCCAAGGGTCTGAATGAATACACCTTCAAGCGCGTGTTCGCGTTTGTAAACGCGTTTGCTCCTCTGGACAACGTGACGCTCGCCTGCGGCGCAGGCGCGATCGCCATGGGCTTCCCGGCCATCACGAACGACTATCCGTACCGTGTTCCGAAGAGCCTGATCGTGCAGCCGGATGTGGACAAGTGGAACGCCACGTCCCTGGAAGCGCGCGACATCAAGATCAAGATCACGAAGATCGACATTCCGGTTGCCTTTGCATCCGCGTTCGAGGGCGAGATCATCCGCCGCGGAGACATGCAGATCGAATTCGACGGCTCCCGCGTGGACTGCTTCGAGCTGGTGCAGACGAAAGAGGCTTCCGAGGTGGAGGACCACAAGATCGAGATCATCGGACCGGACATTGCGGATTTCCCCGTGGGCAGCAAGCAGAGCATCGGCTACATCGTAGAGGTTGCTGGCAAGAGCATGCAGCCCGATTTCGAGCCGGTTATCGAGCGTAAATTCCACTCCTACCTGAACTGCGTGGAGGGCATGATGCACACCGGACAGCGCGACATGATCCGCATCCGTGTGAGCAAAGACACCTTCAACGCCGGCTTCGGCCTGAAGCATCTGGGCGAAGTGCTCTACGCAAGGGTAAAGAGCGAGTTCGCGGCGGTGGTAGACAAGTGCCAGGTAAAGATCTACACGGATCCGGAGCAGTGCACGAAGCTTCGCCACGAGGTGGCCATCCCGCTGTTCGACAAGCGCGACGAGAGACTTCTCACCCTGACAGACGAGGGTGTTGACGTATATTACAGCTGCATCATGTGCCAGGCATTCTCCCCCAGCCACGTGTGCGTGGTCACGCCGGAGAGACTGGGCCTGTGCGGTGCCGTTTCCTGGCTGGACGCGAAGGCGACCAACGAGCTGGATCCCCAGGGACCGTGCCAGGTCATCACAAAAGAGCGCCCCATCGACGAGAGGATCGGCGAGTACGAGGACGTCAACGAGGCGGTGCGCAAGTTCTCACAGGGCGCGCTGGACGATGTGTCTCTGTACTCCATCATTGAAAAGCCCATGACCTCCTGCGGATGCTTTGAGTGCATCTGCGGCATCGAGCCGCTCTCCAACGGCGTGTGCATCGCGAACCGCGAGTACGCGGGCATGACCCCCATCGGCATGACCTTCCCGGAGCTGGCCTCCATGACGGGCGGCGGCGTTCAGACGCCGGGCTTCATGGGCCATGGCAAACACTTCATCTCTTCCAAGAAGTTCATGAAGGCCGAGGGCGGCGTCGGACGTATCGTCTGGATGCCGAAGGATCTGAAGGAGCAGGTAAAAGACAGACTGAACGCTACGGCGAAGGAACTGTACGGGATCGACAACTTCTGCGACATGATCGGCGACGAGACCGTGGCGGAAGATCCGGAAACCCTGCTGGCATTCCTGGAGGAAAAAGGACATCCGGCCCTTACCATGGAACCCATGATGTAAAGAAAACCCTATTTTGATCATCCCCCTGCGTTCCGGGTACACCCAGCCCGGGACGCGGGGTAAAAGACTTATTTAACTATGAAGGAGGATATAGCAATGCCATTTACAGCAAAATCAGGAAAGTTCAATGCCAGTATTAAGGCGGTAACGATAGGCACCGGCGACAAGGCGATCACGATCGGCGGCGAGAATGTTCTGCCTTTCTATACTTTTGACGCGCCCATTGAGAACGCTCCGAAGGTAGGCGTTGAGATCACGGATTTCGGCATGGAAAACGAGCCGGAATGCATTAAGAAGTATTACGAGGGGTGCACCACGCTGGCGGAGATCGCGAAGAAGGCGGCTTCGTTCGAGGGCGTGGATTTCCTGTGCTTCCGCATGGAGGGCGGAGACCCCAACGGCGCAAACAAGTCCACAGAGGAGCTGATCGCGGCTCTGAAGGAAGTTGCGGACGCGGTGGACCTTCCGCTGGTCGTCTCCGGTTCCAAGAACGTGGAGAAGGACGCGGAGCTTCTGACCAAGGCCGCCGAGGCGCTTCAGGGAAAGAACGCGGTGATCCTTCCGGCGAGGGAAGAAAACTATAAGACCGTCGGCGCGGCTGCCGGCCTTGCCTACGGCCAGATCGTGGGCGCGGAGTCTTCCGTCGACATCAATCTTGCGAAACAGCTGAATGTATTATTGACACAGTTAGGTGTAAATGCCTCCAACATTGCGATGAACGTAGGTACCGCAACGGCGGGCTACGGCTACGAGTATGTGGCTTCCACCATGCAGCGCGTGAAAGCGGCGGCGCTCTCCCAGAACGATACGCAGCTTCAGATGCCCATTATCACACCGGTTGCCTCCGAGACCTGGGGCGTAAAAGAGTCCATCACATCGGAAGCGGATATTCCGGAGTGGGGCGATCAGGAACGGCGCGGCGTCGATATGGAAGTGCAGACCGCGGCTGCGGATCTTGCATGCGGTTCCAATGCGGTTATCCTGAAGCATCCGACATCCATCGCAACTATTTCGAAAATGATCAAAGAGCTGATCTAACGCTGATTAAGGAGGAAAAGAATTATGGCACTGAAAGGTCTTGATATATTCAAATTATCACCGAAGAAAAACTGTAAGGAATGCGGCAGCCCGACTTGCATGGCCTTCTCCATGAAGGTTGCGCAGGGCGCAGTGGATATCAGCGCATGCCCGTATTTTTCGGAGGAGGCAAAAGCGCAGCTGTCCGAGGCCACCGCACCGCCCATGAAGACGGTTAAGGTAGGCACGGGAAGCGAGGAGTTCTCCCTTGGCGGCGAGACGGTTCTGGAGCGTCACGAGAAGACGTTTGTGAGCAAGACAAGATACGCGGCGTTTGTCTGCAACTGCATGGACGCCGCCACCATCGACGCGAAGCTGTCGCAGATCCCGGCAGTGGAGTACGAGCGCATCAGCGAGAAAATGTACGTGGAGATGATCTACGTGAACTATGCCGCGGACGGCCAGTCCGACTATGTGGAGCTGGTAAAGAAAGCGGCTGCCTTAGGCAGGACCATGGTCCTCGGCTGCACCGACGTGGAAGTGGCGAAAGCCGCCCTGGCGGTCTGCAAGGACAGCAAGCCCGTCTTAAACGGCGCTACGCCGGACAACTATGAGGCGATGAACCAGGTGGCGAAGGAAGCAGGCGTGGTTCTGGGCGTGAGCGGCGCGAACATGAATGAGATCTACGACACCGTGAAGGCTCTGGAAGCGGCCGGCAACAAGGATCTTGTGATCGACACCACGGGCGCTACCATCAAGGAGACGTTCGCGAACACCGTGCAGCTGCGCAGGGCCGCCATCAAGGACGGCGACAGGAGCTGCGGCTATCCGTCCATCGTCAACCTGAGAAAACTGGCGAAGGGCGATATGCACCTGCAGTCCGCGCTGGCAGCCGTGTTTACCATCAAGTACGGCTCCATCGTGGTCATGGAGGAGGTTACCTACGCGGAGGCGCTTCCGCTGTTCGGCTTAAGGCAGAACATCTTTACCGATCCGCAGAAGCCGATGCGCGTGGAGCCGGGCATTTATCCCATCAACGGCGGCGACGAGAATTCCATCTGCCTGACCACCGTGGACTTTGCCCTGACCTATTTCCTGGTGTCCGGCGAGCTGGAGCGCTCCGGCGTTCCCTGCAACCTGATCATCAGCGACGCGGGCGGACTTTCCGTGCTGACCGCGTGGGCGGCAGGAAAGCTCTCCTCCGGGACAATTGAAAAATTCTGGAAAGAGCAGGATATTGAGAGCAAGATCAAGAGCCGCAAGCTGGTCATCCCCGGCAAGGTGGCGGTTCTGAAGGGCGAGATCGAGGCGAAGCTTCCGGGCTGGGAGATCATCATAGCTCCCACAGAGGCTTCACAGCTTGTGAAATTCCTGAAAGACATGTAATAAAAACGAGGCGTCGGGGAACCGTGCGGACAAGGCCGCGGTTCCCGGGCGCGGGGGAAGAATAAGGAAAAAGAAAAAGGAGGCAACAAAATGGCAAAATTTATCACAATTGGCGAGAGACTTTCCACCACGGCCCCGGCTGTGAATAAGGCTTTCACACAGAGAGACCCGGAACCCATCATCCAGAGGGCGAAACAGCAGCTCGACGCGGGCGCTACCTACCTGGACGTGAACATCGGACCGGCGGAGAGCGACGGCGAGGATCTGATGAAGTGGGCGGTTCAGCTGCTGCAGAGCGAGTTCGACAATGTGCCGCTGGCGCTGGACACCTCCAACAAGAAGGCCATCGAGGCCGGTATCTCCGTCTACAACCGCTCCAAGGGCAAACCCATCGTGAACTCCGCGGACGCTGCGGGCAGGATCGAGAACATTGACCTGGCGGCTGCGAACGACGCCATCGTCATCGCGCTGTGCAACGGCGAGGGCATCGCGAAGGACAACGACGAGCGCATGGGCTACTGCCAGATGCTGCTGGAGAGAGGCCTGGAGCACGGCATGGAGGCGGAGGACCTGTGGTTCGACCCGCTGTTCCTGGTTGTAAAGGGTATGCAGGACAAGCAGATGCAGATCCTGGAGTGCATCAAGATGTTCTCAGACATGGGCCTGAACTCCACAGGCGGTCTTTCCAACAACTCCAACGGTATGCCGAAGCATATCCGCCCGATCATGGACTCCGCCATGGTGGCCATGGCCATGATGCAGGGCCTTACCTCAGCCATCGTGAACCCGAACGACACCAGGCTGATGGAGACCATTAAATCCTGCGACGTGCTGAAGAACAACACGCTGTACGCGGATTCTTATCTGGAGATCTAAATGTATAAGGTAACTTTTAAGTTTGAAAACAGCGAAGATGTGAGCGTCTTCGCTGCTTTCGGTGAAAACCTTCTTGAGGTAGCGAGAAAAACAAACGTAGCTATCGACGCTCCCTGTTCGGGGAACGCATCCTGCGGAAAATGCAGGGTAAAGCTGGTGGGAGGGACCTTAGATTCCAAGAAGACCCGGCACATCAGCGAGGAGGAATACCAGGGCGGCTGGCGGCTGGCCTGCGTCAGCACGGTCTGCGGCGATGTGGAGATCCTGGTGCCGGATATTGCGTCCGCGTACCGCAGCCGCATGAAAGTGGCGGATTTAAGTTCTCCGGACGAGATCAGGATTTTCGAAGACTTAAAAGGACAGGTTTTGGAGGCAGGTATCCAATTAAAAAATAATCTGGAGGTGGCGTCCGTTCAGATGGATCCGCCTTCCCTGGACGACGCGATGCCGGACAACGAGCGTCTCACCCGCGCAATTTCGGAGATAACCGGCATGAGTCTGGTCCGCATTCCCTACGCAGTGATGAAAAAACTGGCAGTCGTGCTGCGGGAGAGCAATTTTGACGTGCAGGTCGTGTGGCGCAAAAACGCCAATGACGTGTTTGTGTATGATGTGTTAAAGAAAGAGGAGAACGCGGTGGCGGCGGGCTTTGCGGTGGATATTGGCACCACAACGGTCTCGGCGATCATCATCAACATGCTGGACGGCTCCATCCTCGCCAAGGGATCTTCCGGGAACGGGCAGATCCGCTACGGCGCGGACGTCATCAACCGCATCATAGAGTCGTCCAAGCCGGGCGGCAGCGAGCGCCTGCAGAGGGCGGTCATCGAGGAGACCATCAATCCGCTGATCGATACCATGTGCAGGCAGGCCGGGATTCGAAAGGATCAGATCTACCGCATGAGCGTGGCTTCCAACACCACCATGAACCACCTGCTGTTCGGCCTGAACGGGGACAGCATAAGGACGGAGCCCTACGTGCCCACCTTTTTCAAGACCAATTCCATGTATGCGTCGGACATCGGCGTCCATGTGAACCCCAGCGCCCACATCATCGTGGCTCCCAACATCGGAAGCTATGTGGGCGGCGACATCACGGCGGGCGCGTTTGTGAGCATGATCTGGAACAAGCCGGAGTTTTCCCTGTTCATCGATCTGGGGACCAACGGCGAGATCGTGTTTGGAAATTCCGACTTTATGTTCAGCTGCGCCTGCTCGGCCGGGCCGGCCTTTGAGGGCGGCGACATCAGCTGCGGCATGCGCGCCACGGACGGTGCCATCGAGGCTTGCACCATCGACAAAGAGACCATGGAACCAACCTTTCAGGTGGTCGGGCCAGAGGGGACCAAGCCGGTGGGCCTGTGCGGTTCGGGCATCATCGATGTCATCGCGGAGCTTTTCCGCTGCGGCATCATCAGCCCGAAGGGCAAGTTCATCCGCGAGGGCAGGCGTGTCCGGCACGATCAGTACGGCATCGGCTCCTACGTGCTGGCGTTCGAAAAGGATGCCGGTTCCGTGAAGGACGTGGAGATCAACGAGGTGGATATTGATAACTTCATCCGCGCGAAGGGGGCCATTTTCTCGGCCATCCGCACCATGCTTTCCTACTGCGACTTCGACGTCTCCATGATCTCCCACGTCTATGTGGCCGGAGGCATCGGGAGCGGCATCAATATGAAAAATGCCGTGCGCATCGGGATGTTCCCGGATGTGCCGCTGGAGCTTTTTGAGTACATCGGCAATTCCTCCCTGGCGGGGGCTTATGCCATGCTGTACTCCACGGAGGCGGAGCGCAAGGTGTATGAGGTGGCGTCCAACATGACGTACCTGGAATTGAGCGCGATCACTTCGTATATGGACGAGTTCGTGGGCGCCTGCTTCCTGCCGCACACGGACGCTTCCCTGTTTCCCACCGCCATGGAGGAGTGACATGATACCGGAATACGCAAAAAACAGCAAAGAAGACATTCCCTTTGGACAGTACATGGAGCAGTATCGGCAGATGGACCCGAAGGCGGCGTCCGAGCGCACGGGGATCCCCTACGAGTCGGGCTGTTTCCGGCTGCGGATGCTCCAGAGGGAGTACCTCTTGTCGTGGCCGGAGCTTGAAGTCCGGCCGGTGGACGATGGGAACGATATGTACCGCGTGCTGGAGCACGAGGTGCCCGCCAAGATCCTGGCGATGCGCTTTTTGCTGCGCGGTGTGCAGGCGCGTTCCACCGGAAAGTTCCTGACATACCGGGAGGTGCCGAGCGGCGAGGTGTATTTCCGGCAGTTTTCCGGCCGGTGCCTTGCGAGGCTCGCATACGGGTTTGGATCCAAACCGGAAAAGCTCGCGCAGGCCTTTGAGAAGATCGGCGCAAAGAAACTGGATCACGGCGATGTGTCCTACGAGTTGGAGATCATAAACGACCACTTTGTGCGCTTCATTTTGTGGACGGGCGACGAGGAATTCCCGCCCAGCGCGCAGATGCTGTTCTCCGACAATTTTCCGCTGTCCTTCGACCCGGAGGATCTGGCGGTGGTGGGGGACATCAGCATCAACACATTGAAAAAGATGTAGGACTTTTGGGTTTTACATAAAAAGAAGGAGGAAAGGTATTATGGGATTTAAATCAGACATTGAGATCGCGCAGGAGACGCAGATGCAGCCGATCACAGAGATCGCCGCGAAGGCGGGCATCGACGAGAAATACCTGGAGCAGTACGG
>CANRIR010000024.1 GCA_947630735.1 uncultured Marvinbryantia sp. | reverse complement strand
GAAAAAGGGGAAAACAGATGAAGATCAGTGAAAAGAGAAATTATGGGATCGACCTTTTGCGGATCACGGCCATGGTTATGGTGGGGATCCTGCACACCCTCAGGCAGGGAGGAGCGCTGGACGGGCTGACGCCTCAGATGAATCAGTACAAGGCGGGCTGGTTCCTGGAGATCGCAGCCTTCTGCGCGGTCAACTGCTATGCGCTGATCTCCGGCTACGTGGGGATCCGCGCAAAGTACAAGTACTCTAATTTCGCGGTGCTCTGGCTGCGCGTGGTGTTTTACACGATCAGCATCACCATCGTGTACGCGGTCTTTTTCCCGGGCACCGTGGGGACGCCGCAGTGGCTCGGCGCCATTTTCCCGGTCATGGGCTATCAGTACTGGTATTTCACGGCATATTTCGGCCTCTTTCTGTTTATCCCCGTCCTCAATATGGGGATGAACGCCCTTTCGCGGCGGCAGGCCAAAATGCTGGTGATCGGCCTGATCGCGGGCTTCTCCTTTCTGCAGACCCTGTTCTGCGGGCTGGGCTTTGAAAACTTTCCCACGAACGCGTTTGCCACTTCCAGCGGTTACAGCACGCTGTGGCTGATCGTGCTGTATGTGATCGGGTCCTATCTGGGAAAATACCGCGTGCTGGAAAAATGGCCGGCCTGGAAGCTTTTTCTGGGATATGCGTTCCTGTGCGTCTGCACCTGGCTGTTTAAGATGGGCATGCGCACCTCGGCGTCAGAGTTTCTGCGGAACAGCAAGATGGACAGCGCGCTGGTCTCATACGTCTCCCCGACGATCCTCGGGGCGGGCATATTCCTGGTGCTCATGTTTGAGAGGCTGCACCTGCCCCTGGCCGTGAAAAAAGCCGTGGCGTTTCTCTCCCCGTGCGCGTTCAGCGTCTACCTGATCCACACCAACAAGCTGGTCTGGAACAACCTGATCGACGGCCTGTTCGAGAGGTACGCCTCCCTTCGCATCCTGCTGTACGTCCCGGCCGTGCTGGGCTCGGCCCTGGCGATCTTTGCGGTCTGCATAGCCATCGACCTCGTCCGGGAATGGATCTTCCGGAAGCTGCGGGTAAAAGAGAGGCTGGAGCGGTGCATGAGAGAAAGGTAAATATGCACACCCCTCGATTGTGCTGCGCACAATCTCGGTGTGGGGCTGCGCCCTATACTTCAAAAAATAGACAGCCTATGGCAAGTAAACTTGCCAAGTCTGTCTATTTTTGAAGTGCATGGCTTTGCTTAATCAAATTGACTCTCATACAGTTGATAATACGCCCCTCGTTTGGCCATTAGTTCGGTGTGGCTGCCGGCCTCCAGGATGTGTTTGCCGTCCACGTAGAAGATGCGGTCGGCGTTGCGTATGGTGGAGAGGCGGTGCGCGATGATGAACGCGGTCCTGTTTTTGAGCATGGTTTCGATGCCCGCCTGCACCAGGAGTTCTGTATGGGTGTCTATGCTGGAGGTGGCCTCGTCCAGGATGAGGATGCGCGGGTCGGAGAGCATGGTGCGGGCGAAGGCCAGCAGCTGGCGCTGTCCGATGGAGAGCTGCGAGCTGCGCTCGCTGATCTCGGTGTCGTATCCGTTTTCCATTTCCATGATAAAATCGTGTGCGTTTACTGCCTTGGCGGCTGCGATCATCTCTTCTTCGGTCGCGCCGCTTTTTCCGTAGCAGATGTTTTCCCGCACGGTGCCGGTAAAGAGGAAGGTGTCCTGCGTCATCACGCCCATCTGGCTGCGCAGGCTTCTCAAGGTTACGCGGCGGGTGTCGTACCCGTCGATGCAGATCCTGCCGCCGGTCACATCGTAAAAGCGCCCGACCAGGTTGACGATGGTGGTCTTTCCGGCTCCGGTGGGGCCCACCAGCGCGATGGTCTCCCCGGGTTTTACCGAAAAGCTCACGTTTTCCAGAACCATTTTTTCGGGCTCGTCGGCGTAGGCGAAGCTCACGTTTTCAAAGCGCACCTCGCCCTGTATCTGCGGCAGCTCGCCGCAGCCCTCCAGATCCACGATCTCGGCCGGAGTGTCCAGGATGTCGAAGATGCGCTCCGCCGCGGAGATGTTTGTGACGATCTTGTTGTAAAAGCTGGACAGGTTCCGGATGGGGCTCCAGAACATGCCGAGATAGGTGGAGAAGGCCAGGAAGGTGCCCACGCCGATCCGGTCCGCGCCGATGACGCGGATGCCGATGAAATACAGCAGGAAGCTGCCCGCACCCCAGGTGATCTCCACCAGGGCGCTGAACAGGTCGGCCACGCGCACGGCGCTGATAAAGCTGTCCCGGTGCTCCCGGGAGCAGACGTCAAAGTCGCTCTCGCGCTCCGGCTCCGCCGCGAAGCTCTGGATGATGCGGATGCCGGAGAAATTCTCGTGGATGAACGCGTTCAAGTTTGAGTTTTTCTTGCGGTGGATCTGCCAGCGCTTGTGCGCGGATATCTGGATCAGGAACATAAAGAGGCACAAGAACGGCAGCGTGAGGAACGCGGCCAGCGCCAGCCTCCAGTTTTTTGCCAGCATGATGCAGGCCACGCCGATGACGGTCAGAAGATCCGGGATCAGCTTGGTCACGCTGTCGGAGAGCACCTCCTTCAGGGAGTTGACGTCCCCCACCACCCTGGCCAGGATCTTCCCGGTGGGGCGGCTGTCAAAAAAGTGGAAGCTTAAGGTCTGAATGTGGCTGTACAGCTGGCTCCGGATGGTCAGCAGCACATCGTTGGAGACGCTGGCCATCAGGATCATGCGGGCCCGGGTGGCCAGCATGAAGATCACAAAGAGCAGCAGCGCCAGAGCGGCGAGGCGAAGGAGCCCGGCCACATCCGAGCTGGCCACATAGGTGTCCACGGCGCGCTCGATCATGAGCGGCGTGATCAGTGTGATCGCCAGGGTGACGGCGAGCAGGCCGCCCACCATGGCCAGCGACTTTTTGTAGCGCAGCAGGTAGCGGTACAGGCGCGCGAGGGTCTGGAGTTTGGGCACATCGCGCATCACTTCGTCTTCTCTTATAGAATTTACGGACATACGGTCTCCTCCTCCCTGTTTTCATACTGCACGCACCATGTCTGATAATAGCGGCCTTTTTTCGCCATCAGCTCCTCGTGCGTGCCCCTCTCCGCGATAGTATTGTTTTCCAGAATGATGATCTCGTCTGCGGCCCGCACCGCGGAGATGCGGTGGCCGATGATGATCTTGGTGGATGTGTCCACGTCCTTCAGGTTTTTCTGGATCAGCCGTTCCGTCTCCATATCCAGGGCGGAGGTGGCGTCGTCCAGAATGAGCACCGGCGGTTTTTTCGCGATGGCGCGGGCGATGCTGATGCGCTGCTTCTGCCCGCCGGAGAGCCCCACGCCGCGCTCCCCGACGATGGTCTCATACTGCCGCCCGAGCCTGCGGATGAACCGCGACGCCCCGGCGGCGTCGGCCGCCCACTCGATGGTGTCCTGGAAGATCTCATCGCGCCGGCCGGTCTTTACATTGTCGTTCACGGATTCCGAGAACAGGAACACATCCTGCATGACCACGGACACGGAGGCCCGGAGCTGGTCCAGGGGAAGCTTTCGGATATCCACGCCGTCCAAGGTGATGCGCCCCTCCGTGACGTCGTAGAAGCGCTGGATCAGGTTTACCAGGGTGGTCTTCCCGGCCCCGGTCATGCCCATGACGCCCAGGGTCTGGCCCGGCTTTAAGGCAAGGTTGATGTCCTTTAAGATGACGTGCCCGTCTAAGGTGAAGCCCACGTGCTCAAAGCGCAGCTCGCCGCGCACAGCGGGAAGGGCTTTCGCGTCTTCTGCCTGCGTGATCCGGGGCTTCTGCACGTCGATCCGCCTGATCTTGCGCCAGGAGGCGAAGGCGGAGGCGATGTCGTTGCTCAGCCAGCCCACGATCTCCATGGGCCAGATGACATTGTTCGCGTATTCGGAGAAAGCGCCCAGGGCACCTAAGGTCATGCGCCCGGAGATGACCAGCAGGCCGCCAGCGATAATGACGGCGATGAGCATCACCTTTCCCAGAAACGTGATGACGGGCTGGTAGGCCGCCACCGTTTTTTCCTGCTGCATGTTCAGATCGTAGAAGGTCCGGTTGTGGCGGTTAAACTTTTCAATCTCATAGTCCTCGCGCGCAAAAGCCTTTACCGTGCGCACGCCGGAGAGACACTCCTGGGCCACGGTGTTGAGCGTGGCCGTCTCCTCGCTGATCTTGTCGTATACCACGCCCAGCCGGTTCTCCATGCGCACGGCGCAGAAGCCGATGACCGGCAGGATGGCCAGCGGGATGAGCGTGAGCAGCGGGTTCAGCCGCACCATGAAAAACAGGACGAGGACGGTGTGCACCACCGCCTCGCAGGCCAGGATGCCCACAAAGCCCAGCACCGCCCAGACCTTATCCACGTCTTCCTTGGTGCGGGTCATCAGCTCGCCGGTGTTGTGCCGGTCGAAGAAATCCATGGACATGGACTGGATGTGCCGGAACAGGTCCTTGCGGATGTCGTAGCCCACGCGCACGCCGATGCAGTCGTATGTATATTCCTTGGCGTACTGGAGAACGGCCCGCCCAAGGCCGATGCCCAGAAGGCCGAAGAGGAGACGCATCAAAAGCTGTGTCTGCTTTCCCACGATCACGTCGTCTATGATGCTTCTGGTGATCTGGGGAGCGATCATGTCCAGCGCGATGGCGGCGATCATGCACACAAATCCGAACAGGTACAGAAAGCCGTAGCGCTTCATGTAGGTACTGATTTTTTTCATTTTCCGTGTGGTCCTTTCTGAAGAATGTTTGGGGCAGCGCGCAAGATACGCTTCCCGTGCGCAGTTATCTCTGCGCGAAAAATGCGGACGAGCGTAAGCTCTTCCGCATCTGTAAAGGCTGTGGCAGCGGCGCGAAGCGCGCGCAAAATGGCGTCAAAAAAGCCGCAGCCCATACAGACTGCGGCGGTTTTCCCATCGTGCGGCGGACACTTGGTCCCGTCAGAAGGTCAGCAGATCACCGCGAGGCAGACTGCAGGAAAAAGAGAAGATACGGTATAATGGGTTTCTTTGGTTCTGATCGTTCCGAACATGGTTCTGCCTCCTTTCTTTTCTCAGTAACTGAAGTCTATTCTAATTGGAAGATGCTGCCTTGTCAAGCACTTTTTCGGCGGATGCGCATTTATTCCACCAGAGATATTTTTTTCCACTTTCCCTGGGCGTACCGGGCCATGCACACGATGCCCGTGATCAGCCAGGTCAGCCCCGTGATGTACCAGACGGACCAGTAGCCCAGCGCCGGCACCATGACCAGGATCATGGAAAAGCCCACGCGCCCCACCACCTCGATCAGCCCGCTGATAAAGGCGAACACGGAATCCCCCGCGCCGTTCATGGTGCTGCGCGCCACATAGATCATGCCGAGCGGGATGTAGAACAGACTGGTAATGCGGATGGCGCGGCCGCCGATAAAGACCACGCTGGCGTCGTCCACGAAGATGCGGATGATATTGTCGCCGAAGAGCCACATGATGGAGCACATGATGAGGCTGAAGACCACCACCAGTATGCTGGCGCGGTAATAGCCCCGCTTTACGCGGTCGATGTTCTTCGCGCCCAGGTTCTGCGCCGTGAAGGTGGCGGACGCCATGCCGAGAGAGCTGTACGGCTGCTGCACCAGCTGCTCGATGCGCGAGGTGGCGGTGAAGGCCGCGATCACATCCTCGCCGAAGCGATTGATCACGCTCTGCAGGGCGATGCAGGAGAGGGCGATCAGGCTCCCCTGGGCCCCGAAGGGGATCCCCAGCGTGAGGTTGCGCTTCAAAAGAAAACGGTCCGGTTTAAAATTCTCTTTTTTCAGTTTGAAATACGGGTTGGTCCACAGCGCGTAGACAATGCAGCTCACCGCGGACATCGTCTGGGCGAACACGGTGGCGATAGCCACGCCCGCCACGCCCATGTGAAAGACGAGCACCAGCACCAGGTCGCCGATCACGTTGATGACGCTGGCCACGATGAGGAAGATGAGGGGCGTCCTGGAATCCCCCAGGGCCCGCAGCATGGCCGCGATGCCGTTGTACAGCACCACGGAGATCACGCCCCCGCACACGATGCGCGTGTAGAGCAGGGCGTCCTCAAAGATGTTATCCGGTGTGTTCAGCAGCATCAGGATCCGGCGGGAGAACAGCAGGGACACAATGCTGACGATCAGCCCCATCCCCAGGAGCAGATAGACGGAATTTCCGATCACGTCCTTCACCCGCTTGTCGTTCTTCATGCCGAAATACTGGGACATCAGCACGCCGGTGCCTGTGGCGAAGCCGTTGCACAGGGCGAAATAAAAGAAATTCAGAGAAGACGTCGCGCCGACCGCCGCCAGGGCGTTCTTGCCCACATAATTTCCCACGATGATAGAGTCCACCATGTTATAAAACTGCTGGAAGACATTGCCCACCAGCATCGGCAGAGAAAACTTTACCAGAAGGGAAGTCTCGTTTCCAATCGTCATGTCGCAGATATATGGCTTGGCCATAAGATCATCTCCACAATCATAAAATTAATCCTAGATCATGGTATATTCTATTCCCCTTTTTTGCAAAGTCAAGATGCGAAATAAAATTCTGCTTTTTGCATGAAATCAATTGAGCAGAAGTAAAATTTATGGTAAGATGTTCACACATGAAAAAAGGAGGCGCGTTATGGCAAAAGTAATTTTATTAAACGGAAGTCCCCACAAAAACGGCTGCACGGCCACTGCACTTGCGGAAATGATCCGGGTATTCGAGGAGGAGCACGTGGAAACCGAGCTCATACAGGTTGGGAGCCAGGCGGTGCGCGGCTGCATTTCCTGCGGTTTCTGCGCAAAGAACGGCAAATGCGTGTTCCAGGACGACCCGGTCAATGAGACGGCGAAAAAATTTGAGGCGGCGGACGGGCTGGTAGTGGGCAGCCCGGTTTACTACGGCTCGCCCAACGGAACCATCCTCTCCTTTTTGGACAGGCTTTTTTACAGCACTTCGTTCTCCAAGCATATGAAGGTCGGAGCGGCTGTGGTCAGCTGCAGGAGGGGCGGAAATACGGCGAGTTTCGATGTCCTGAACAAATATTTTACGATCAGCGGGATGCCCGTGGCGTCGAGCACCTACTGGAACCAGGTGCACGGCTTTACCGCCGAGGATGTGAAAAAAGACCTGGAAGGCCTGCAGACCATGCGGAATCTGGCGAGAAATATGGCCTTTATGATCAAAGCCTTTGCGGCGGAAAAAGAGAACGGCGGCTACCCGAAAGAAGAGCGCGGCGTGTCCACCAGTTTCCCGGACGGAAAATAAGCGATGGAGCAAAAGATGCATACAAGCGCGATCGTTACATTGAAAAAAGGCGAGGGCAGGACGATAAAAGCGGGCGGCGCGTGGATCTTTGACAACGAGATCGCCGCGGTGACCGGCACGTTTGAGGACGGAGATATTGTTGTGGTGCGGGATTTTGACGGCTACCCCATGGGCAGGGGCTTTATCAACCGCCGCTCCAAGATCCGCGTCCGCATGATGACGCGCGACATCCGCCAGGAGATCGACGCGGATTTTCTGCGCATGCGCGTGCGGAACGCCTGGGACTACCGCAAAAAGACGGTGGACACCGCAAGCTGCCGCGTCATCTTCGGGGAGGCGGACTTTCTGCCGGGGCTCGTCGTGGATAAGTTTTCCGACGTGCTGGTGGTGGAATCCCTGGCCCTGGGGATCGACCGCTTAAAGGGCGTGATCTTAGACGCGCTCAAAGAGGTGCTCGCCGAGGACGGCATCCGCATCCGCGGCGTCTACGAGCGCAGCGACGCCAAGGTGCGCGAGCAGGAGGGCATGGAGCGCGTCAAGGGCTTTTTGGGGCCCGCGTTCGACCCCAATGTCCTCATCGAGGAGAACGGGGTGCGGTACCTGGTGGACGTGGAGAACGGCCAGAAGACCGGCTTTTTCCTGGATCAGAAATACAACCGCCAGGCCATCCGCAGGCTGTGCGGCGGCGCGCGGGTGCTGGACTGCTTTACCCACACCGGCTCCTTCGCTCTGAACGCGGCGCAGGCGGGGGCCGACCATGTGCTGGGCGTGGACGCCTCTCTGCTCGGCGTGGAGCAGGCCAGGAAAAACGCGGAGCTGAACGGCCTTTCGGACCGGGCGGAGTTTGTCTGCCGCGACGTGTTTGATCTGCTGCCGCAGCTGGAGGAGGCGGGCGAAAAATTCGACCTGGTCATCCTGGATCCGCCCGCGTTTGCGAAGTCACGCAGTTCCGTCAAAAACGCCGTGAAAGGGTACCGCGAGATCAATCTGCGCGGCATGAAGCTTTTAAAAGACGGGGGCTATCTGGCCACCTGTTCCTGCTCGCATTTTATGACCTACGAGCTCTTTACCAAAACTATTCAACAGGCGGCGAGAGACGCGCACAGGCGGCTGCGCCAGGTGGAGTTCCGCACCCAGGCGCCGGATCATCCGATCCTCTGGGCGGCGGAGGAATCCTATTATCTCAAATTTTATATTTTCCAGGTGTGCGAGGAGAAATGAAAAAAGGGGCTGCGCATTTGTGCAGCCTCTTTTAAACACCTCTATTCGCAGATCCGGTCCAATTCGGTAAGATTAACCCCGGATGCCTGCAAAATCACTTTTGGTATTCCCGCTTGACAAATTTCGACGCTGCCTGCATACTTGATGTGAAAGTTCCGGACGGAACTTTCAGGATATGGCGCGGCATGAGGGAGTGACGGATATGAAGCTGAATGAGCTGGAGATTGGCGGCAGCGCGGTGGTTAAGGCCGTGGGCGGAGAAGGAGCCCTGCGGCAGCATTTTCTGGATATGGGCCTGATCCCGGGGGCAAAGATCACCCTGGTAAAATATGCGCCCATGGGGGATCCCATGGAGCTTTTGATCCATGGATATGAGCTGACCCTGCGCCTGGCCGATGCGCAGAACATAGAGATCGGGGAGTACAGCGCCGGGGAGCAGACCGCGGACGAGGCGCGCAGAACCCGGCCGGATGCGCGGAAAAAGAAGGAGCACCCGGGCCTGGGCGAAGGCGGCCGCTATCACGTCAAGGAAGGGGAGCATCCGCTGCCGGAGGGCACCACGCTCACGTTCGCCCTGGCGGGGAACCAGAACTGCGGAAAGACCACGCTGTTCAACCAGCTCACGGGCTCCAACCAGCACGTGGGCAACTTCCCGGGGGTGACGGTGGACCGCAAGAGCGGCGCCATCAAGGGCTACCCCAACACGGAGATCACAGACCTGCCGGGTATTTATTCCATGTCTCCCTACAGCAGCGAGGAGATCGTCACGCGGCAGCACATTATTTATTCCAAGCCGACCGGCATCATCAATATTGTGGACGCCACCAACATTGAGCGCAACCTGTATCTGACCATGCAGCTCATGGAGCTGGATGTGCCCATGGTGCTGGCCCTGAACATGATGGACGAGGTGCGGGGCAACGGCGGATCCGTCCGCATCAATGAGATGGAGGAGATGCTGGGAATCCCCGTGGTGCCCATCTCCGCGGCGAAAAACGAGGGCGTGGACGAGCTGATCCGCCACGCCGTGCATGTGGCGCAGTATCAGGAGCGCCCCGGCAGGACGGATTTCTGCGCGCAGGACGAGCACGGAGGCGCGGTGCACAGGTGCCTGCACGGCATCATGCACCTCATCGAGGACCACGCGTCGGCCGCCGGCATCCCGGTGCGCTTTGCGGCCACCAAGCTGGTGGAGGGCGACGAGCGCATCCTGGCCGCCCTGGAGCTTTCTCAGAATGAAAAAGAAATGATCGAGCACATCATCTGCCAGATGGAAGAGGAGCGCGGGCTGGACCGCGCGGCCGCCGTGGCGGATATGCGCTTTGCCTTTATACGGAAACTGGTGGACGACGCGGTGGTAAAGCCGCAGGAGAGCAGGGAACACGCGCGGAGCAGGCGCATCGACCGGGTGCTCACCGGAAAATATACGGCCATACCGGCGTTCATCGGCATCATGGGACTGGTGTTTTTCCTCACGTTCAACGTGATCGGAGCATGGCTGCAGGGGATCCTGGAGGCGGGCATCGAGCGGCTCACAAAGATGGCGGACGCCGCGCTCACTTCCTGGCAGATCAACACGGCCATCCACTCCCTCATCATCGACGGCATCTTTACGGGGGTGGGCAGCGTTTTGAGCTTTCTGCCCATCATCGTGACACTGTTTTTCTTCCTGTCCCTGCTGGAAGATACGGGCTACATGGCCCGCGTGGCGTTTGTGATGGACAAGCTGCTGCGCAAGATCGGCCTGTCCGGGCGCAGCATCGTGCCCATGCTGGTGGGCTTTGGCTGCACCGTGCCGGGCGTGATGGCCAGCCGCACCCTTCCCTCCGAGCGGGACCGCAAGATGACCATTATGCTGACGCCGTTTATGAGCTGCTCGGCAAAGCTGCCCATCTACGGATTTTTCACGGCGGCGTTTTTCCCGGGGCACGCGGCCCTGATCATGGTGGGGCTGTATTTCACGGGCATCGCGCTGGGCATCCTGGTGGCGCTCATCTCCAAGAACAGCGTGTTCCGGGGCGAGGCGGTGCCGTTTGTGATGGAGCTTCCCAACTACCGCATGCCGGGCGCGAAAAATGTGGCGCAGCTTCTCTGGGAGAAGGCCAAGGACTTTCTGCAGAGGGCCTTTACCGTCATCTTCGTGGCCACCATCGTCATCTGGTTCTTGCAGAATTTCAACCTGCGCTTCGGCATGGTTTCCAATTCCCAGGACAGCATCCTGGCGGTCGTCGCCGGGTGGATCGCGCCGCTGTTCGCGCCGCTGGGCTTCGGGGACTGGCGCATTTCCACCGCCCTCATCGCGGGATTTATGGCCAAGGAGAGCGTGGTCTCCACGCTCACGGTGCTGTTCGGCGGTTCCAGCGGTCTTCTGGCGGCGCTGACGCCTCTGGGCGCGGCGGCCTTGCTGGTGTTCTGCCTGCTGTACACGCCCTGTGTGGCCGCGGTGGCCTCCGTGAAAAGAGAGCTGGGCGGAAAATGGGCCCTCACGATGGTGGTCATGCAGTGCGTCATCGCCTGGATCTGCGCCCTCATCGTGCGGCTTGCGGGGTTCGGGATTTCGTTTCTTGTTTGACTTTGCACGCGTATTATTATACAATGGTGATGTCAGGCCGAGGTCAAGGGACGCCGCGTGCGCGGGCTTTTGATCCTGACGGCATCGTAAAATTCCAGGAGGAATCATAATATATGTGTGGAATAGTGGGATATACAGGCAGCAAACAGGCTGCGCAGATTCTGCTCTCCGGCCTGTCAAAGCTGGAGTACCGCGGATATGATTCGGCCGGCGTGTGTGTGCGCGACGGTTCGAAAGATACAGAGATCGTGAAGGCAAAAGGCCGCCTGAAAGTGCTGGCGGAAAAGACGAACGACGGGCTCGCCTTAAAGGGGGACTGCGGCATCGGTCACACCAGGTGGGCCACCCACGGGGAGCCGTCCGAGGAGAACGCTCATCCGCATCACTCTGCGGATCTGAACGTGGTGGCGGTCCACAACGGGATCATTGAAAATTATCAGGAGCTGCGGGAGAAGCTGCTCAAGAAGGGCTATAGCTTCTATTCCCAGACGGACACGGAGGTGGCCGTGAATCTGGTGGATTATTACTACCGCAAATGTGACGGCAACCCTGTCCACGCGCTGTCCCGCTCCATGATGCGCATCCGCGGCTCTTACGCGCTGGCGGTCATGTTTAAGGATTTCCCGGAGGAGATCTACGCGGCCCGCAAGGACAGCCCCATGATCATCGGCGTGTCCGGGGACGAGGCGTTTCTGGCGTCCGATGTGCCGGCCATTTTGAAATATACCAGGAATGTGTATTACATGGGCAATCAGGAGATCGCCCGCCTGCAAAAAGGGAATGTCACCTTCTACAATATCGACAACGAGGAGATCCAAAAAGAGCTGACCGAGATCAAGTGGGACGAGGAGGCCGCGGAGAAGGGCGGCTACGAGCACTATATGATCAAGGAGATTCACGAGCAGCCCCGCGCCGTGCAGGATACCTTAAATTCCGCCGTGCACGACGGCGAGATCGATCTGTCGGATGTGGGCCTGTCGGAGGAGGAAATCCGCGGCATCAGCCAGATCTATATTGTGGCGTGCGGTTCCGCCTACCACGTGGGCGTCACGCTGCAGTATGTGATCGAGGATCTGGTCAAGATTCCGGTCAACGTGGACCTGGCGTCCGAATTTCGCTATAAAAATCCGCTGCTTCGCGAGGACGGCCTGGTGATCGTCATCAGTCAGTCCGGCGAGACGGCCGACAGCCTGGCGGCGCTCCGCGAGGCAAAGAGCAAGGGCGTGCGCACACTGGGCATCGTGAACGTGGTGGGTTCCTCCATCGCCAGGGAGGCGGACAATGTGTTCTACACCCTGGCCGGTCCGGAGATTGCAGTCGCCACCACCAAGGCGTACAGCGCGCAGCTCATCGCAGGCTATCTGCTGGCCATCCAGTTCGCGAAAGTGCGCGGCACGATCACGGAGGAGCAGTACCACGCCATGATCGAGGAGCTGGGCACCATCCCGGATAAGATTAAAAAAGTACTGGAAGACAAGGAGCGCCTGCAGTGGTTCGCGTCCAAATTTGCCAACGCCAAGGATATCTTCTTCATCGGCAGAGGGCTCGACTATGCCATCAGCCTGGAGGGGAGCCTGAAGATGAAAGAGATCAGCTATGTCCACTCGGAGGCGTATGCCGCGGGCGAGCTGAAGCACGGCACCATCAGCCTCATCGAGGACGGCATCCTTGTCATCGGCATCCTCACGCAGCAGGACCTGTACGAGAAGATGATCAGCAACCTGGTGGAGGTAAAGAGCCGCGGCGCCTATCTGATGGGCCTTACCAACTACGGCAACTACGGCATCGAGGACACCACGGACTTTACCGTATACATTCCGCGCACAGACGTGCATTTTACCACCAGCCTGGCCATCATACCGCTGCAGCTGCTGGGCTATTATGTGAGCCTGTCCAAGGGCCTGGATGTGGATAAACCCAGGAACCTGGCCAAGAGCGTGACAGTGGAATAACAAAAGCGCAGATAAACAAAAGTGCAGATAAGCAAAAGCGCGGATAAACAAAACGAGGACAGACAAGATCCCAGATACAGCAAAGGATCACAAGATAACGCAGACTGCCGCAGGGAGATGGATCACACCCGATCTCCTCTGCGGCGGTCTTTTTGTTTTTCGATGCGTGCCGCTCACTGCATTTCCGGCCAGCACCTCTCCCTGCATTTCCGGCCCGTGCCGCTCACTGCATTTCCGGCCAGCGCCGTTCCCTGCATTTCCGGCTCGCGTTGTTCTCTGTCTCTTTGGTGTGTGTTCTGACGGATCGGTTCCCTTTCAATATCACTTGACAGTTATATGACATCATTTTATAGTCAATAGTGTGATGATATATGGCGTTCTTCAAAGCGCATGTATTCACAGCATATGAAATGGACTGCCGAGGTGTGAGATGAAGAGCAAGAGGATAGCCGTGATTTGCGCGGTCATTTATGCAGCTGTCTGCGGGGCGCTGCTTGTGCGGGATCAAAAAAAGATGGAACTGCAGAGCGAAACATGCCGCCTGTGTTCCGGGCAGATCCCGGAAGGGCTTTATCTTTTGGGAACGGCATCCGGCCAGCTCTATTGGCTGGATCCGCCAAAGGAGATGACCGCGCATGAAGGGATGACCATAACCTGCGGGCACGACGCGGTTTCCGGCGAGACCCTGGAGGTGATCCGTGCGGCGGATCCGGAGCGGATCCTGCTGCGGTGGGAGCGCACCGGTACCGCGAAGACAGAAGCGGAAGCGCGGGCAGACGACGAAGCGCGAATAGACACCAGAGTGAAAACAGACGACGAAGCGCGAATAGACATGGATGCGGAAGCGTTGGAAAATCGATATTGCGCGGACTGCGCAAAAAAGATCGCAGCGACTGTGTCAGAACAGAAGGGAACAGAATTTCTTCTGTTTGATGTGAAGAATCTGACATTTTATGCGGGAACGGAGGGGATCCGACAGATAGGAGATCACGAGGTGTGCATCACCCGGCAGGACGGCATGTATGAGCTGCTCGTCCGGCCATAAAAAAGAGCCGGCGGCAACCCGCCGGCAAAAGACGGCGGGCTTTTCCGGTCAGGTCTCTTTGCCGGAGCCGGAAGGCAGATCGTGTTTGGTCTCCATTTCCTCCAGATGTTTGATCAGGATATATTCGATATAGTTGGTCATAGAGCGGTGCTGGCTGTTTGCCAGAGCCCCGATCTTGTCAAATACGTCGTCAGATAAACGCAGTGTAAATACCCGCTTATTTGTAGCCATCATCTTGCCCTCCATATACAGTCAACATATTTATTTCTATATAATGATAACTGAAATGGATGAAAATATACACTATCACTAGACAGTATAATGATATCAAAATGCAGTCGAAATAAAACTAAGCTCTGCAATATTTATATTTAGCCCTGCTGACTTTTCCTGGTCTGCTGCCCGGCTGCGCTGCTGCCGGGCTGCGCTGCTGTCGGGGCTGCGCTGCTGATGGGGCTGCGCTGCTGCCGGGGCTGCGCTGCTGATGGGGCTGTGCTGCTGCCGGGCTGTGCTGCTGATGGGGCGGCGCTGCTGATGGGGCTGCGCTGCTGCCGGGGCTGTACTGCTGATGGGGCTGCGCTGCTGCCGGGGCTGCGCTGCTGATGGGGCTGCGCTGCTGCCGGGGCTGTGCTGCTGATGGGGCTGCTCCGGTTACATGCCCCGGAGAATGCGTACAAAACCGGAAGGAAGAGATAAAAAGAAAAAGCCCTCTCGAAAAGGGCTTTTTCAAAGGCGCAGACCGGATTTGAACCGGTGCATACTGGTGTTGCAGACCATTGCCTTACCACTTGGCTACTGCGCCGCTTTGTATAGTCTACCAAAACATTGCCTTTTTGTCAAGGCTGCTTTTGCAAAGTTTATATTTATCTGCATCTGCTTTTTGTGTTCCGGCAGAAATGACTCCAAGGGGATTTGAACCCCTGTTACCGCCGTGAAAGGGCGGTGTCTTAACCGCTTGACCATGGAGCCGCACAGGCATTCCTGCACGTTGGAATGTAATACCTACTTTATCATACCTTCCCATTCTGCGCAAGCTTTTTTTGGGTGCCGTACCCGCCATTGTCTTTAAGCGCCGCACCTGCCGTACCCGCCATCGTCTTTAAGCGCCGTCCCTGCCGTACCTGCCATCGTCTTTTAAGCGCCGTCCCTGTCATCATCTCTGCCGCTCGCGCAGCACTTCTTCCATCCAGGCCAGGATGTCCGCGCAGACCGTCTCCCGGTCCACCTCGTTGAGGATCTCGTGCCGATCGTCCGGATAGAGCCTGCAGGTTACTTTTTGCATGCCGAGGCTGCGAAACTGCTCATACACTTTCTGTACGCCCTTTCCGAATTGTCCCACGGGGTCGTCGCTGCCCGACGCAAACAGCACCGGCAGATCCTTCGGCATCCGCTCCAGATATTCGGGAAAGCTCAGGGTGTAGATGCTGTAGAACAGGTTGTAATAGCCGTTTAAGGTAAAGCGGAAATTGCACCATTTTTCCGCCTGATATGTGCGCACATTCTCTTCATTGCGGCTCAGCCACTCTTTCCCCTGCGGTTTCCCGAACCGGCGGTTGTAGCTGCCGAACGCCATGCCGTCCACCAGCCCGCTGCGGTGATCCCATCCGCGGATGCGCGCAAGAAGCGTGGTCAGCGCCATGCCGAACCGCACCATGGCCCGCGGCTGATAGCCCGTCCCCATGATGACCGCCCCGGCAAGCCCCTCGCCGTGCAGGCAGAGATATTGGCGTGCCAGAAAAGAGCCCATGCTGTGTCCCAGAAGAAAATACGGCACGTCCGGATAGTTCTTCTGCGTGATCGTGCGGAGCCTGTGGATGTCCTGCAGGAGCGTTTTGTTGCCGTCCTGCTCGGCGAAAAAACCGTAGTGCTCCTCGGAGCGCACCGACTGTCCGTGCCCCAGGTGATCGTTGCCCGTCACAAGGATCCCCTTTTCGGCGAGATAGACGGCGAACGCGTCGTACCGGTCTATAAATTCCACCATCCCGTGAGAGATCTGCAGAACGGCCCGCACCTTTCCATCTGGCACCCAGCGGATGGCGTGGATCTGTGTTGCGTGGTCGTTGGACGGATATTGAAAATGCTCTTTTTTCATGACGGAAGATCCCCCTTTTCCCGGTCTGTCTGTTCCGATTCCGCTTTTTGAGACAGAAGATCCGAAAGCCGCGCGAACTGTTCCAGCGTCAGCGCCTCCCCGCGCACTCCGGCGGGCATCCCCAGCTCCCGGATGGCCTCCCCGATCTCCTCTTTGGAAAAAGAGAGCTCCGGCGAATTGTTCAGCCCGTTGGCCAGCGTTTTCCTGCGCTGGTTGAAGGACGCCCGGATGATCCGAAACAGCAGCTTTTCATCCTGCACTTTCACCGGCGGCTCCTCATGGGAGGTGAGACGGATGACGGCGCTTCCCACCTTCGGCCGCGGGATGAAGCAGTTGGGCGGCACGTTCGCCGCAATGTAGGGCTCGCAGTAATACTGCACGGCCAGGGACAGCGCGCCGTAGTCTTTGCTGCCCGGCTGTGCCTGCATGCGCTCGGCCACCTCTTTTTGCACCATCACCGTGATGCTGTGCACCGGCACGCGCTTCTCCAAAAGCCCCATGATGATGGGGGTCGTGATATAATACGGCAGATTGGCCACCACTTTGATCGGCCGGCCGCCGTTTTTTTCCCGCACGAGCGCGGCGATGTCCACCTTCAGGATGTCCGCGTTCAGGATCTCCACGTTTTCATAGGGCGCGAGCGTCTCCTGCAGGATGGGGATGAGCATCTTGTCGATCTCCACCGCCGTCACGCGGCCCGCCGCCTCCGCCAGATACTGGGTCATCGTGCCGATGCCGGGCCCGATCTCCAGCACCATGTCTTCTTTTGTGATGTCCGCGGCCACGATGATCTTCCGGAGCACATGGCCGTCGATCAGAAAGTTCTGCCCAAACTTTTTCTGAAAGACGAACCGGTGGCGCTGCAGCACCTCGATCGTCTTCTGCGGATCCGAGAGCATGTCCGCGCGGGCGTCCGGCGTCACTGCGTTCGTACCGCGGGCTTCCGTCGGCATTGCATCCGCGCGGGCGTCCGTCGGCGCTGCGTTCATACTGTGGGCGTCCGTCGGCATTGCATCTGCGCGGGCGTCCGGCCGTGCGCTACACATATTGTCCTCCCTCGCTTTCGCAGGTTTCGTCCGTGATCCCGTAGATACGCATGGCGTTCCGATAGGTGGCATCCTCCACCTCCGCGGGCGTCATGCCTCTCACGCGGGCAATCTCCTCGATCACATAGGGCAGATAGATGGAGCAGTTGCGCTCACTGCGGTGCGGAACCGGCGTCAGGTAGGGGCAGTCTGTCTCCACCACGATATTTTCCATGGGAACCTCGGCCACCACTTCCTTCAGCACGCGGGAATTTTTGAACGTGATAATCCCGCCCACGCCGAAGTTGTACCCCATCTTCACATATTCCCGCGCCATCTCCGCCGACCCGGAATAGCAGTGGATGATGCCGCCGCGAAAGCCCTGCTTTCCAAAGTGGTATTTGCGCAGGATGTCGAACGTGTCCTGCGCGGCCTCGCGGCTGTGGATGACGACCGGAAGCTCTGCCTCCAGCGCCAGCTCGATTTGCGCGCGGAACCATTTCTGCTGCAGCTCCCTGGATTCTCTGCCCCAGTAATAGTCCAGTCCGATCTCGCCCACGGCCACCACCTTTTTGTAAGACAGCATGGACCGGAGCAGATCCAGCTTTTCCTCGTCCAGTTCGCCCACATCGTTGGGGTGGACGCCGACAGCGCCGTACACAAACTCATATTTCTGCATCAGATCGCAGGTGGCCATGGATCCGCGCAGGCTTGCGCCCACGTTTACCACCTTGCCGACGCCGTTCCCGGCCAGGCTTTGCAGCACCTCGCCGCGGTCCTGGTCGAACGCCTCCGAATCATAATGCGCATGCGTGTCAAAGATCATAGCGGTTCCCTTTCCGAAATTGTTTTTATTTATTTTATATCCGGGGGAACCGCCCGGTCAACTCTTTTCTTTCCCAAGCGGCCACGGCTCACACGTCACGCGGATGAACGCCCGGCTGGCAGCGCCCCGCGCGCTTCACTGCTCCGTGCAGATGAGCTTCTGAATGGCCATGGATCACGCGCCCCGCTGCCACGCGCGGATGCACGCCCGGCTGGCCGCGCCCCGCGCGCTTCACTGCTCTGTGCAGATGAGCTTCTGGCTGACCGTGTCTGAGAACAGCTCCAGTCCGTCCGTGCGCGCCACGTGGATGATGTCCGTGTAGCTGGTGCGCACAAGATCCAGGATGCAGTTGGGCTTCTCCAGCACGTAGGACTCCCGGTAAAACACATCGTCGTCCTTTTCAAAGACCGCGGCGTAGAACACGCCGGATTCCACCAGGTCCTGGAAGAAATGGCTGCCGTAGGAGAGCTCCGGCATCAGGTTGCCCTCCTGGTAGGCCACTTCCACAATGGCGCTCATGTGGCAGAGCTCCGTGAAATGCACCGGCACACCCAGAGACGTGGTGGAAGTGCCCCAGCGCCCGGGCCCCGCCAGCAGCACGTTCTCGCCCTTCAGCGCCTGGTTCAGCTTGCCGATGACGCGCGCCACGCCGTAGCGCTCCTGCTCCGGCAGGGCCAGGTAGGGCTTCGCCTTTACCAGGATCACGTAGCGGATGGGGATGTGGATGTTCCCGCCCATAAAGTTGCCGTGGGTGGCGATGAAGCAGCGGGACGGATCCGTCATCTGCGGGATCTCCACCGGCTTTCCAAGGCCGCGGGTCTGCAGAGGACGGCACTGCAGAAGGTTGATCTTGTAGTTCCCGTCGCGGTCGAAATTGGCGGCGAACTCGATGTCCACCGGATAGTCGTACACCTGCGAGAGGCGCTTTAAGATCCTGCGCATGTTCTCCGGGAAATCCGTGTACTTCAACAAGCGGTTGAAATTCATGATGTAGATGTTGGGCGTGCGCCTGCCCATCTCCTGCAGCCAGCGCATGGTGTCGAAATCCAGCGAGGAGAACAGGTTCTTGTTGGTCTTGATGTCCATAGCTAAAATCTCGTCCACGTCCCTGTGGGTCCACTCGTTCGCGCCGGTGTCCAGAAGGTCCACATAATGCTGGGAAAATTTCTTCTCATCCCCGTAGGAAATGAGGGGCGGCCGGGCCGGATCGTCCAGGCAGACGATGCGCGGATAATCTCCCTCGATGCGGTCCACCGCGCGGGTGCCCAGGCCGAACACCAGCCGGATCATGCCCGCGTCCATGTCGATGGAGGGATCCCACACATAGAGGTTTGAGGAGTTGCCCACGCCCGCGATGTGCGGGAAAAAATACCTCCCGTAATAGTCGCCGGAGACGCGCTGGATGAGAAGCGCCATCTGCTCGTCCTTGTCCCAGAGACCACGGTTCATGCGGTATTCCAGCGCATCGTCGTTCATGGTGCTGGCGTACACCTGCTTCACGGCGTTCTCAAACGCCTCGTAGCGCTCCTCCAGGGTGCCCTGGTTGACGCAGAACACGCTGTCGTACTTTCCGGCGAAGGCGTTGCCGAAATTGTCCTCCTGCAGGGAGCTGGAGCGCACGATGATGGGGGACTGCCCAAAGTGCTCCAGCATGGACTTGAACTTCTCCACCAGATACTCCGGGAAACTGCCCGCGAGGATCTTTTCCTTCAGGGGCTTTGCGTATTCATAGTACCCCTCCTTGGATTTCTGCAGGGTGCGCAGCCGCCAGCAGTCGTTGTGCACAATGTACGTGTAGAACACGTCCGCGCCCATGTAGAAGGAATCGTGCACTTCCAGGATGCGCGAGAAATTAAACTCGGCGTCGCTCTCCAAAATCTTGCGCGCCAGGAACATGCCCACCGCCTTGCCGCCGATGCGCCCGGTGCCAAGCTCCCGCGATTTGATGTTCAGAAGGTCGCGCAGGGTCAGATATTCCCGGCACAGCTTCCCGATGGACTCCTCCTCGCCCACGATGAGGCGCAGCAGCAGCTCCTTCGCGTCCTGCTGCTCCTTCGCGGAGCCGGACAGCTTCATGGACGCTTCCTGGAACACCACGTCCCAGTAGTCCGTGCGGTTCCGGTCCAGGCTGAAATGCGAGAACAGTGCGGCCGCCTCCGAGCTGGACGTGATGGTCTTGGCCGTCTCCCCGAAAATGAGATGCGGCAGGAACATGGTGTCCGATCTGCGCTGCCACACCTTCAGGGGATGCAGGTAAAAGTTGCCGCCCACGTTGTACAGATCCAGCAGAAGCTGCGTGGTCTCGCGGATGCGGGAGATGGTGTGCTCCGTGTGGGTGTCCCGGATGAGGGCGAAGTACGCGACGGTATTCAGCTCGTAGAGATAGGGGCAGGTCACGCGGAAAAAGTTGCCGATCATCAGATCGGAATACCAGTATTTGACCAGATCCGTCAGGCAGTCGAAAATGTAGAACGCGTCGTACCCGTGCTCCGTGATGATGTGGTTTACCTTCATGGCAAAATGCTCGAAGCCCAGCTCCGCGTGGATCTTGTGCACCGTCACGCCCTCCGTGTCCTCGATGACCGGCTCGTGGGCCCCGAAGCGCATGTAATAAATTTTCCGCCCGTCCGCCTTCGCCTGGCGCAGATAGGGCGCCACCACGCGCCGGTAGTCCGACACGGCGTCCACCTGCCACACCACATTGTCGCCCATGCGCAGCATGTCGATCACATCGTCGATCCCTTTGTTGCCGGAACTAACCCGGTCTTCCTCTGTGTAGATCCGCATAAATTTCCCTCCTGTCTGATATTGATTTCACACCGTTCCCGGTTCGTTCCGGAATTGGTTTTGCGCCGTGCCCGCTTTGTTCCGGGATTGGTTTTGCGCTGATATAAGAAAAGACCGGGAAGATCCTGCGATCCGCCCGGCCTTTCGGTGCTGTTTTTTTCTGTTCTACGATTTTTGTTCTGCCGCATGAGGCGCGGCCCCCGTTACATGACGCATAGCCTGGTTACTGGACAAACGGCCCCGGTTACAGAGCGCATAGTCCCGGTTACAGGACACGCAGATCCGTTATTTACACAGCTCCGCGACCACCTGGTTGATGACCTTTCCGTCCGCCTTGCCCTTCAGCTCCGCCATGACGGTCTTCATGATCACGCCCTTGTTTTTGGTTGCCAGAAGCTCCGCAAATTTATCCTGCAGGACCGCCTTGATCTCCTCCGCCGAGAGGAGCTTCGGCGCGTAGGAAGCGATGACGTCGTAGCGGAACTGGTATTCCGCTTTCAGTTCCGCCCGCTCGTCCGGGCAGGTGTCGATCTGCTCCTTCGCAGTCTTCATCTCTTTTAAGATCACTTTGTCCACCATCTCGGAAGGAATGTTTTCCCTGCACCCCGCATCGATGCCCGCCTTCTTTACCGCGGACACGAGGGAGGAGATTGCGTCCTTCCTCGGCTTATCCTTCGCCTTCATGGCGGCGATCATGTCTTTCTGCAATACTTCAAGTTCCATCTCTTTGCACCTCTTCTCCTGATCTGTCCATTTCTGCTCCCATTATAATATACCCGCGCGGGGATTGCAATTATTTGTAAAATTTTTGTTTTCTTTTTGGGGCTTGATTTTCGCCCGGATATGGGATATGATGGAACTGCACTGGAAGCATAGCTCAGCTGGGATGAGCGCTCGCCTGACTAGCGGGAGGTCAAGGGTTCGAGCCCCTTTGCTTCCACTACTTGAGGTAAGGAGGGACCCGACGAAGTCGGGAGGATTCCTTATCTCCTACGCAGACGCCTCCGAACGGAGTTCGGATTCTGATGCGTCTGCTACACCTCTATAATTTTGGGGCCGCCGCAAAATAGGCAATGACTCATTTTGCGGCGGCCCCGTTTCACTCACTAAGCCTGCGGCGGATATGCGCGGGCGCATTCTTTCTAAAAAGACAGGAGGACGGGATCACGTGAATTTACTGAAAAAGCTATTTTCGGCGGTGGACATGACCGAGGGGAGGCCCTGGGAGAAGATTGTGCTCTTTACAGTGCCCATGCTGCTGGGCAACATTGCGCAGCAGCTCTACAACACGGTGGACAGCGTGGTGGTGGGCAATTTTGTGGGCGACAACGCCCTGGCCGCGGTGGGCAGCGCGGGGCCCATTTTGAATCTTCTGATCGTGCTGTTCGTGGGCATCAGTATGGGTGCCAGCATCACGGTGTCCCAGTATTTCGGGGCCAGGAACCGGGAGGGCCTTTCCTATGTGGTGGGGAACTGCATTACCCTGACGGTCATCGCGTCCCTGTTTGTGGCCGTGGCGGGCACTGTGGCGGCGCGGCCTTTCCTGCAGATCCTGAACACGCCGGACAGCATCATCGACTGGTGCACCAGCTATCTGCACATTCTGTTCATCGGCGGCGCGGGCATGGCGTTCTACAACATTCTGAGCGGCGTGCTGCGCGGGCTGGGCGATTCCGTGTCGGCGCTGATCTACCTGGTTATCGCCAGCCTCTTAAACATCGTGCTGGACCTTGTGTTTGTCATCAATTTCCACATGGGTGTGAGCGGCGTGGCCCTGGCCACCGCCATCGCGCAGGCGGTCTCCGCGTTTATGTGCCTGCGCAAGCTCTACAAGATGCGCGACCTGTTTGACATGAAAATGCAGTACATACGCTGGAACAAAAAATATGCCATGCACATCATCCGCCTGGGCATTCCCTCCGGCATTACCCAGGCCATCATGTCCATGTCCATGATCGTGGTGCAGTCCCTGACCAACAGCTTCGGCGAACAGTTCATCGCCGCGAACGTGATCGTGATGCGCGTGGACGGGTTCGCCATGCTGCCGAATTTCTCGTTCGGCACGGCCATGACCACCTACGCCGGACAGAACATCGGCGCGGGGCAGCAGGACCGTGTGACCAGGGGCGCGAAGCAGGGAACCCTGCTGGCGGTGGGCACCGCCACCGTGATTGTGGGCCTGATCCTGGTGTTCGGCAGATCCCTGATGGGCATTTTTACCAACACGCCCGAGCTGGCCTCTTTAAGCATGGATATGATGAAGATTCTGGCGGTGGGCTATATCGCGGTGGCGGTTATGCAGAGCCTGTCGGGTGTGATGCGCGGCGCGGGCGACACCATGACCCCCATGTGGATTTCCATTTTCCAGACCGTAATCCTGCGCGTGCCGCTGGCCTACCTTCTGTGCTATCTTACCAGATCGCCGGAATACCCCATCGGAAGGCAGGAGTGCATCTTCGTCTCGCTGCTGCTGTCGTGGCTTATCGGTTGCGCGGTAAACTGCGTTCTCTACGCGCGGGGCAAATGGAAAGGAAAAGCGATTGTGCAGTCCTAAAAGCCTGTTCGTCCGCGGCAAAACGGGTCTTTTTCGTTGACATTGGAACCGCGGAAAGCTACAATAAAAGGAGAAACGCGCGGCCCGCCGGGGCGCGCGGACACAGACGACGAACCGAAAGGAGAAAGGTATGGCGGAACAGAAAGTATATGCCCTGCATATGGGTAAAGCAAGGTGCGCGGTGGATCTGGGCGACGGGTCTGAGCGCGGAGAATATGTAAACCAGGATTATATCCTTCACAAGCTGGGAAGGCCCCACCGCAGCATCAGTCTGATGTACTGCTATTATCCGCTGGACGAGGGCTGGCCGGGACGCGCCAGCGTGGTGCACGCGGATCCAAACGTGTCCTTCGCCTGGGACTATCCCTACGACGACTATTTTACCTACAAGGGCGGCCTGAACGGGGACACCGAAAGCGAGCCGTTCCCCTACATGCGGGATGTGCGCAGGCACGGGCAGGATGTGACGCTTACCCTAACCATCGATCCCCATGTGACGGACGACCATCTGATCGCCATTGCAAAGGATTTAAGGCCCTTCGGCCGCATGATGCTGCGCATCAACCACGAGTGCACCGGCGACTGGTTCAGCTTTACCAAGCGCTGCACCTACCGGGAGATCGGCGAGTTTTACTGCCGCTTCTGCCGCATTTTGAAAGAGTACGCGCCCAATGTGAAGACCATCCTCTGCACGGGCGGCGTGGAGCCGGGAAAGAACACCATCGAGAAAGAGGAGGACTTCGCGCAGGCGGTGCGGGAGACCGATATGCTGTCCATCGACAAGTATTTCGCGCTCCACTGGGGCTGGCCTTATGATGTGGCCGAGCGGGGCGGCACGTCTCACTCCCGCGGGAACATCCGCGAGATCTACGAGTACACCAAGGCGTCCTACGCGCGCTTCACAGAGCTGTGCGGGGGCGTGCAAAAGCCCATGATGATGAGCGAGCTGAACGCGGACGGCGATGTGACGGGCCCCTATGACCAGGCGGCCATGGTAAAGGAATTCTGCGACATTTTAAAAGCGGAGAACGCCACCTGGTTTACCAGCTTTTCCATGTACCAGTTCCGCGACCGCGGCAGGCTGGGGCTGGAGATCGAGGATCCGAACAACGCCGAGGTGGGGATCGAGCAGCCGCTTCTTCAGACTTACAAAGAGATCATCCACGACGACTATTTCAGCCCGGAGATGACGGTGGGCGAGGAAATCTCTCTTCCGGCCGTCCTGCGCTGGGGCGGCGCGGAGGACGCAGAGGGCCTGGCTGTCCCCCTGCATTTCGAGTCCAACCCGCATTTCTGCGAGCTGGTGTTCGAAGACGACTCCAACCTGATGCTGGAGCTGAACGGAAAATGGTTCTACAAATCCCCGAAGGCGAGAACCATCGACCTGATGAGCGCGTTCTTTGAAAAGCCGCTGGACGGCCCGTGCGATCTTACCTTAAAGATCTTTGCGCCGCCCGCCACGGGGGAGAACGACCTTCAGGCCGAGGACGGGCTTTTCAACAGCTACGCCACGATCTCCTCCCTCCCGAAGATCCGCATCCTCTTTGAGCCGGTGGAGCCTGCGACGCCGTCGGGCGGGCAGCAGTAGGGCAGCGCTGGGACAGCGGGAAAAGCGGAGGCGCAGGGATGTTTGGAAAAAAAGCGAAACCGGAAAAGAAGACGTATGACGCCGAAAACCAGAGGCCCGTGGTCAAGTGCAGCATCTGCAACGGCGAGCAGGTGGCGGGGTTTCAGGACATCCGCACGGGCAGGCTGGAGGAGGTTATGCTGATCCGCGATGCGGCGGACCTGCAGCGCTTCAAGGAGATGTACGGCCTTTCGGAAGTGACAAAGATTTATTAAGCGAGATTGAGAGCTGGAAAAGGAAACGGAAATGATCGAGGGACTGCAGACGATTTTGGAGATTATCGTGGAGTGCGGCATCCTGATATTTGAGTATATCGGGGTGGGCGTGATTATCTGTACCAGTCTTGTGAGCCTGTACAAGTATGTCACGCGCAAACCGGACACCAGGATTTATCTGGCAAAGGGACTGGCCATGGGCCTGGAGTTCAAGCTGGGAAGCGAGATCCTGCGCACCGTGGTGGTCCGCCAGTGGAAGGAGATCGCCATTGTGGCCGGCATAATTGTGCTGCGCGCGGCGCTTACCTTCCTGATCCACTGGGAGATCAAAGAAGAAGAAAAGGAAGCGCTGTGACGCGCAGAACGGATGAAAAATCTGGAACGTCCATAACGCGGGACCTTCCAGATTTTTTGCAGGAAGCCCCAAAGCGGCAAAGAAGAAAATGACGGGAGTGGACAGGATGACACAGCAGGACAGACAGCGCATGATGGCGGAAGCGCCCATACCGGGGCTGATCGCGCGGCTGGCGGTGCCCACCATCATCAGCATGCTGATCACATCGTTTTACAATATGGCGGACACGTTTTTCGTGGGGCGCATCGGCACCAGCGCCACGGCGGCCGTGGGCGTGGTGTTCCCGCTCATGTCCATCATTCAGGCGGTGGGATTCCTGTTCGGGCACGGCTCCGGCAACTCGGTGTCCAGGTGCCTGGGCGCGAAAAAGTTTGACGAGGCGGAACGCCTGGCCTCCTGCGGGTTCTTCTCCGCGCTCGCCTGCGGGGCGCTGATCCTGGCCCTTGGCTGGACGTTTCTGGAACCGCTCTCAAGGGTTCTCGGCTCCACGGACACCATCCTGCCGTACACCAAGGCCTATCTGTGGGTCATCCTGCTCGGCGCGCCGTGGATGACGGCATCCCTGGTGCTGAACAATCTCCTGCGCTTTCAGGGCAGCGCCTTCTACGGCATGATCGGTATTACCAGCGGGGCGATTCTGAACATCATTCTGGATCCCATCTTTATCTTTGTTCTCAACCTGGGGATCGCGGGGGCCGCCTGGGCCACCATCCTCAGCCAGTTTGTGTCCTTTGTGCTTCTGTTGGCCGGGATGAAGCGGGCGAACTGCATCCCCCTGCGCGCCCGGCATATGCGCAGTCTGCCCTCCGTGATCGGCAAGATCTTCGGCGGCGGCCTTCCGTCCCTGTGCAGGCAGGGGCTCGGCAGCCTCGCCACCGTGGCCCTGAACCTGGCGGCCAAACCTTACGGGGACGCGGCCATCGCGGCCATGTCCATCGTGCAGCGCATCACGTTCTTCGCAGGTTCCATGGTCATCGGCTTCGGGCAGGGGTTCCAGCCCGTGTGCGGCTATAATTACGGGGCCGGAAAGAAAGACCGGGTAAAAGAGGCGTTCTGGTTCTGCGTGAAGACGGCCACGGCGGTGCTCCTGGTGCTGGGCGTGCTGGGTTTCTGCTTTGCGGGAGATCTGGTGGCGGTGTTCCGAAAGGACGATCTGGAGGTCATCCGCATCGGCACGCTGGCCCTGCGCCTGCAGTGTGTGACGCTGCCGCTCACGGGATGGATCATCTTGAACAACATGCTGTTCCAGACCATCGGCCGCACGCTGCCCGCCAGCATTCTGGCGGCGTCCAGGCAGGGCCTGTTCTTCCTTCCCATCGTGCTGATTCTGCCGCCCATCATAGGCATGACGGGCATCCAGAGCGCGCAGGCGGTGGCGGACGCGATGGCCTTTGTGCTGGCGCTGGTATTAAACCGGAAATTAATGCCAAAACTATAGAAAGGGAAAGCTGCGGGCGATTTTCCGTTTGCACTTGTGCCGCGGGACGGCGTCGCAAATGGCACAGGTTCGCGGCATAAGGTACAGAAAATGACAAAAAAACAGCTGGCGCTGGCGGTAATTGAGCGCCTGAAACAGGAATACCCCATGGCGGACTGCACGCTGGATTACGACGAGGCGTGGAAGCTGCTGGTGAGCGTGCGCCTGGCGGCGCAGTGCACGGACGCGCGGGTAAACGTGGTGGTGGAAGGGCTGTATGAGAAGTATCCCAGCGTCGAGGCCCTGGCAGAGGCGGATGTGGAGGACATCGAGCGCATCGTGAAGCCCTGCGGCCTGGGGCACAGCAAGGCGAGGGATATCAGCGCCTGCATGAAAATGCTGATGGAACAATACGGCGGAAAAGTGCCGGACGACTTTGACGCGCTTTTAAAGCTGCCGGGCGTTGGCAGGAAGAGCGCGAACCTGATCATGGGAGACGTGTTTGGCAGGCCGGCCATTGTGACGGACACGCACTGCATCCGGCTTACCAACCGCATGGGCCTTGTGGACGGCGTGAAGGATCCCAAAAAAGTGGAGATGGAGCTGTGGAAGATTGTTCCGCCCGAGGAGGGGAACGATTTTTGCCACCGCCTGGTCCTCCACGGCAGGGAGATGTGCACGGCGCGCACCAAACCGCACTGTGACCGCTGCTGTCTGCAGGATATATGCAAGAAAAGAGGGATTGAGCAATGAAAGAAAATGAAGGCAAATATGCGCTGCTGATCGACGCGGACAACGTGTCCGCAAAATATATCAAGCCTATTCTGGACGAGCTTTCCAAATACGGCAACGTGACCTACAAGCGCATTTACGGGGACTGGACAAGCACCCACAATTCCAGCTGGAAGGAGGTGCTTCTGCAAAACTCCATCAGCCCCATCCAGCAGTACAGCTACACGCAGGGCAAAAACGCCACGGATTCGGCCATGATCATAGACGCCATGGACATTCTCTACACCGGGAGCGTGGACGGGTTCTGCCTGGTTTCCAGCGACAGTGATTTTACCCGCCTGGCCAGCCGCCTGCGGGAGAGCGGGCAGTATGTGATCGGCATGGGCGAGGCGAAGACGCCGGGGCCGTTCCGCCAGGCCTGCAATAAGTTTACCACGCTGGAGCTCCTCCTGGAGGACAGCGCCTCCGACAAGGAGGGGAAGAACACGCCCGCCGCGGATTCGGGGCAGGCCAGACAGAAGCCGGAGGACAGCGACGTGATCAGCCGCGAGGAGATCGAGGAGGCTGTCATCAAGATCATTACCGAGAACCAGAACAACGACAAGGAGACGGGCCTGGGCGAGGTGGGAAGCCGCCTGGTAAAGCTGTACCCGGACTTCGACGTGCGCAACTACGGTTACAGCATGCTGTACAAATTCCTGGACACCTTCCCCAAGCTGAACGTCATCCGCGAGGGCTCCAAGATGTGGGTCGCCCTCTACGAGGACCCGAACCGCAAGGAGAGCCTGGAAAAATATATTGTGGAGCAGGTGCAGATAAGCGGCAGGAGCGGCATTGCCCTGGGGCCCCTCGGCAACAAGATCCATCTGCAGTTCAAGGACTTCAAGGTGCGGGACTACGGATATTCCCGCCTGAAGGAATATATCAGCAGCATCCCTCACATCCGCACCAAAGGGGAGGGCAAGCAGCTGCGGGCGGTCTATGAGGAAGAAAAAAAGACAAAGCGCAAGAGCAGGGCAAAAGAGAAAGAGAGCGAGTAGGCCATGAGCGGAAAACCCGGAGCACAGAAAGAGGGAAGGCGCAGAGAGGCGGCGGGGCCGTGCTGCACGGTTTACAGGAAATGCGGGGGATGCCAGTATCTGGATCTGGAATACCGGCAGCAGCTCCACATCAAGCAGCGGCAGGCGGAAAAACTGCTGCGGCCTTTTGGAGAGGTGGAGCCCATCATCGGCATGGAAGATCCGTACTATTACCGCAACAAAGTTCACGCCGTGTTTGGACACGCGCGCGGCGGGGAGATCGTCTGCGGCACCTATCAGGCGAACACCCACAGGCTGGTGCCGGTGGAGCGGTGCCTGATCGAGGACGAGAAATGCCAGGCCGTGATCCGCAGTGTGCGGGATCTCTGCAGATCCTTTAAGATCAAAACCTACGACGAGGACACGGGCTATGGCCTTCTGCGCCATGTGCTGGTGCGGAGGGGCTTTCAGAGCGGCCAGATCATGGTGGTGCTGGTGCTGGGAAGCCCTGTTCTGCCGTCCAAAAATAATTTTGTGGCGGCTTTAAGAAAACTCCATCCGAATATCGCCACCGTCATTCAGAATGTGAACGATAAAAAGACCAGCATGATCTTGGGAGAGCGGGAGAAAGTGCTCTTCGGGCCGGGCTATATAGAGGACACCCTGTGCGGCCGGATCTTCCGCATTTCGTCGAAATCGTTCTATCAGGTAAATCCGGTGCAGACGGAGATCCTGTACCGCACGGCCATAGAGTACGCCTCCCTGTCCGGGCGGGAGCGCGTGCTGGACGCCTACTGCGGCGTGGGCACCATCGGCCTGACCGCCGCGGGCCTGGCCCGGGAGGTCATTGGCGTGGAGCAGAACGCGGACGCCGTCCGCGACGCCCGCATCAACGCAAAGCGCAACGGCATCGCGAACGCGCAGTTTTACGAGGCGGACGCAGGGACCTTCCTGACGGATCTGGCCTCCCAGGGCGTGCAGGTGGACGCGGTGTTCCTGGATCCGCCCCGCGCCGGAAGTGACGAGGCGTTTTTATCCTCGCTTGTGCGCTTAAACCCGCCGCGGGTGGTCTACGTCTCCTGCAATCCGGAGACCCTGGCGCGCGACCTGCGCTATCTGACCGCGCACGGATACCGCGCGCGGAAAATACAGCCCGTGGACATGTTCCCCTGGACCGGGTCGGTGGAGACGGTAGTAATGCTTTCCCACAAAAAACTGGCAGCGCAATGAACGTAAAAATTGAGTTTGGCGGGGATGCAAACAGCTAATTTTGCAATAGTTGAGGCCTATTGGAATATTGGAAAATTAATTATCGAGGAACAAGGCAGTTGGACACATTAGTTCGGTGTGTGCGTGTCTAGTCTGTATGTCGCCCAAGTAAAAAGAAAGCATGGGATTATCGAATGGAAAAACTACAATAAAGGGGAAGAAGGTCGTAGAGTACCGCAGTGTCCGCCGGAAAAAGAGAAGATCATTGAAATTGATTCTACATTAATATAATATAACAGGTAAGAAAAATTGAGCTACTGGGTCGTATGCGTCTCCAGTAGCTCATTTATTATGGGTCGGATAGACCCTGTTGAGTGCGTTGGAGTTTCTCAGCAGAGAAACGGAAACGTGCTCAACGTTAAACCACCCGCTATGCGGGTGCGCGACGATTGTTATACAAAAATCACCTTTCCGTTATAATAGGGTTGTTCAGGCCACTATTAAAGAAAGGAAAGGTGATTTCATGGCAAAGCAAACGAATTCGCTTGCACATACGAAGTGGATGTGTAAGTATCACATCGTCTTCACACCTAAGTATAGACGAAAAATAGTTTATAATCAATACAAAGCTGACCTGCGAGATATTTTAAAGCAATTATGCAGCTATAAAGGTGTGGAGATTTTGGAAGGGCATCTTATGCCGGATCATGTGCATATGCTTGTAAGCATACCGCCGAAGATCAGCGTATCGTCGTTTATGGGTTATCTGAAAGGGAAAAGTGCGCTCATGATGTTTGACAGACACGCAAATCTGAAATACAAATTCGGTAACCGACATTTCTGGTCGGAAGGATATTATGTCAGTACAGTAGGATTAAATGAAGCCACTATAAGGAAATATATCGAGGATCAGGAAAAAGCGGATATCGTGCAGGATAAGCTCAGTGTAAAGGAATATGAAGGGGCTGTTGCAAAATAGATGAGTAATTCAATCTATGGAGCAATGGCTCCTTTTTTGTCTTTAAAAATGGAAAACGGACTCCGAAGAGTCCGCAATCCGTGGTATAATTAGATATGGCCAAATACCTAAACTACCATAAAGACTATACCAAATTTGGCGAACCTTATCAACTGGTTTTACCATTAAATTTGGAGGGTTTGGTTCCTGAAGATGATTCTGTCCGACTG